>DASSLE010000420.1:0-28422 GCA_035689725.1 Pseudolabrys sp. | reverse complement strand
ACTTCAGGCCGTTATTACGCGGTCTTTAGTTTGAGCGGCGCCAAGGGTGCAATAACTCCACTTCCGAAATGTATGCAAGAATAGCTCTTAAAGGGTATTATTCGAGCGAGCCTATGTCTATGAACGCAGGCTGCAAACAGGGAGACACTTATTTTCTTTTCGGATCCGTCGATGACGAGCCCCTCGTTTACTTCTCGCAATAGTCTGCCACCAGCCGATCTAGCAGCCGTACTCCCCATCCCGAACCCCAGCTCTTGTTGATATCGGTCTGACGCGAGTCGAAGCCAGTACCGGCGATATCGAGATGCGCCCACGGCGTCTTGTCATCAACAAAGCGCTTGATGAACTGGGCAGCAGTAATGGCCCCACCCCACCGGCTGCCGCCAGTGTTTTTCATGTCGGCAAATTTGGAATCAATCATCTTGTCATATTCGGGCGCGAGCGGCATGCGCCAGACCAATTCGCCGGTTTCAACGCCAGCCTTCGTCAGGCGATCGGCAAGTTGGTCGTTGTTCGAAAACATACCCGCATACTCCTGCCCAAGCGCGACGATAATGGCGCCGGTGAGCGTGGCCAGATCCACTATGAATTTCGGCTTGAACCGCTGCGCCGCGTACCAGATCACGTCGGCAAGCACGAGCCGGCCCTCGGCGTCCGTGTTGATGATCTCGATGGTCTGTCCGGACATCGATTTGACGATGTCGCCCGGCCGCTGCGCGTTCCCATCCGGCATGTTCTCGACCAGACCGACAACGCCAACTGCGTTCACATGCGCCTTTCGTGCGGCAAGCGCGTACATCAGCCCGACCACGCAAGCGGCGCCGGCCATATCGCCTTTCATGTCTTCCATGCTCGCGGCGGGCTTGATCGAAATTCCGCCAGTATCGAAGCAGACACCTTTGCCGATGAAGGCCACCGGCGCCTCGCCGGCCTTGCCGCCATTCCAGCGCATCACGACTACCCGGCTTTCGCGCGTTGAGCCTTGGCCGACGCCGAGCAGCGCATTCATGCCGAGCTTCTTCATAGCCTTGAGGTCGAGCACTTCAACCGCAACGCGGAGCTTCTTCAACGCACTCGCGCGACGTGCGAATTCCTCTGGAAAGAGCACATTGGCCGGCTCATTGACGAGATCGCGCGCCAATAACACTCCGTCGGAAATCGCTGATCGTGGATCGTAGGCCTTGCGCGCGGCCGCGACATCGCTAACTGCGATCGTTACGTTACGCTTCGCCGGCGGTTTCTCGTCGTCCTTGCGCCTGGTCTTGTAGCGATCGAACGCGTAAGCGCGCAAACGCGCGCCTTGCGCGAGATCGGCAGCCTGCTCGGACTTCATGGCGCCGCCTGGCAGTTCGGCGAACAAAGTGGCATCGCTTGCGGAGTTCGGCAGTTTGCCCATTGCGAGACCGCCGAGCTTGGAGAAATCCTTCGGCTTTAGCTCGGCAGTCTTGCCGACGCCAATGACGACGAGCCGGGCGGCCTTGAGCCCTTCGGGGACAACCAACTCCAACACCGCGTTTTTCTTGCCGGTAAAGCGTTCTGCCTTTGCTGCCCGCGCCACCAAGCCCGCGGCTGACCCGAGGGCTCTTCGGGTGGCAGGACCAAGCTTCAGGTCCACGTCGCTGAACACCACCAGAACGCCCTTGGCAGGGGAAGCGAAGGGGCCAAAACCAAGCTTTAGGGCGTCGGTCATCGATCAAAGGGTCCTTTTCTTGGCAGGCCGGCGCGCGGGGGGTGGCTAGCGCCCCATATGGCGCACCCTTAAGTTCTCTGCAAAGCCCCAAAGACCGGAATTCGGCCTTTTCTCTGCGATATTGGCGCATCGGCCCGTCAAACCGCCGCTATATCGACGGTATTTCGCCGCCAGAATGGGAACGCTGGAAAGCTTGGAAAAGGTGTTGTCACCTGGCCACACGTTTACATTTGTTGTGCATGTTCAACGGCTTTGCCTTTGCTCGGCCATTTTGTAGGGCGATCAAGATAGATCTGACAGGGGTTGAGTTCTAGGCTGACACGCTTCGCGTCCGGTGGGAAGCCGAACGCGGGGTCCGGTTTATGCCGGATCAGGGGACGGTGCCGCGGATGGGGTCTATCAGCCGATATATTTTCCGCACCACCTTGGGTGCTTTTCTGGTCGTGCTGATCAGCCTGACCGCCGTGATATGGGTCACGCAGGCGCTGCGCGACATCGACATCATAACCAGCCAGGGCCAGACCATTCTGGTCTTCGTCGGGATCACCGGCCTGATCATACCCCTGCTCGTCCTAGTCATCGCGCCGATTGCGCTGCTGATCGCGGTCGCGCACGTGCTCAACAAAATGTCCAACGATTCCGAAATCATCGTGATGAACGCGGCCGGTATGCCGCCATGGATTTTGTTTCGCGCCTTTATGGCGGCAGCAATCGTCGTTTCTTTGCTCGTGGCTGCAATCAGCGCCTATTTTGCGCCCAAAGGCTTGCGCATGCTGCGCGACTGGCTGACCGAAGTGCGCGCCAATGTGGTGAGCAATATTGTGCAACCCGGGCGCTTCACGGCGATCGAGAGCAGCGTCACCATCCATATTCGCGAGCGGCGCCCAAACGGACAGCTTGCCGGAATTTTCCTTGATGACCGGCGCAATCCAAATGAGCGCATCACCGTACTCTCGGAAATCGGGGAACTGCTGGATAACAGCAGCGGCACCTACCTCGTTCTTCAAAAAGGCGTCGTACAAAAACATGAGGTCGGCCCGCATGACCCGGCCATGGTGGTGTTCGATCGCTATGCGTTCGATCTCTCGCAGTTCGCAGGCGGTGTCCAGTCCGTAAAATATTCGATCCGCGAACGCTATCTCTGGCAGCTGATGTTTCCTGATCCGAAGGATCAATTCTATATTGAGCAGCCTGGCCAGTTCCGCGCCGAGTTGCATGATCGGCTGATGGCGCCATTCTATCCGCTCGCGGTCGTGGTGATCGCTTATGCCTATCTCGGGGCGCCGCGCACGACCCGTCAAAGCCGTACGCTATCGATGCTTGGTGCCATTGGCGGCGTCGGCCTGCTGCGTCTGATTGGTTTTGCTTCCAGTGTATTCGGTGCCTCCATTCCATGGATGTTGTCACTGCAATATCTGGCTCTGGCCAGCGCATCCGCCCTTGGCTTTTACGTCATTCGCCGCGGTCTGATTTTGGAACCGCCCGCTTTCATCAACGACTGGCTCACTACGCTCACTGAGCGCGTGAACCAGCGCTTCGCCGCACCCTGATGTGACACCATGCCGATCTTCATTGGGACACTGGCGCGATATTTCGGACTGCGTTTTCTGAACGGGGTGCTAGTGGTGTTTGGCGGGATATTCGTGCTGGTCGCGCTGATCGATTACATCGAGCTGACGCGCCGCGCCGGTGATATTCCGAACGTGTCGGCGGCACTGGTTGCGAAGACCTCACTTTACCGAGTGCCACAAGTGGTCGAACGCATTCTGCCGTTCTGCATACTGATCGGCGCAATGTCGTGCTACCTCAATCTGTCGCGACGTCTTGAGCTAGTAGTCGCCCGGTCCGCTGGTTTGTCGGCCTGGCAATTCGTTACGCCGGCACTTGTGGTTGCATTCGCGCTCGGTATCGTGGCTACGACTGTATACAATCCTATTTCTGCCATGCTTCAAGAGCGTTCCATGCGCTTTGAAGCCGAACTATTTGGTACAAACGCGCCCAGCAGAAGAGGTGGCGGCTTTTGGGTAAGCCAGCGCACCGACGACGGCCAGGCAATCATCAACGCCACCGGAAGCCGCGACCAGGGGATAAACCTCAACAGCGTTTCGATATTCACCTTCGATGTCGACGGCCATTTCAAACAGCGCATCGAGGCCCGCGCCGCAGTATTGGAACCCGGCGCCTGGCGACTGCGCGACGCCCGTATCTACGCCTTGGGCATGTTGCCGGTCGACCATGCCGAATACCGCCTTAAGACCAGCCTCACTCCGGAGCAAGTACGCGAGAGTTTTGCCACACCAGAAACCGTCCCGTTCTGGGAACTTCCCCAGTATATCCAGATCGCCGAGCACGCCGGTCTCGTTGCGGCAGGCTATAGATTGCAGTTTCAGAAGCTTCTGGCGCGCCCGTTTTTGCTGGCTGCTATGGTTCTCCTTGCCGCTGCAGTTAGTCTACGGTTCTTCCGCTTTGGCGGTGTGCAAAAGATGGTTTTAAGTGGCGTGGCGGCTGGGTTTCTGCTTTACGTTTTATCGAAAGTAACTGAGGATTTCAGTAAAGCTGAGCTGATGCACCCGGTGGCAGCGGCGTGGTTGCCCGTGCTTGTCGGCGGCGTGACGGGCTTTAGTGCGTTATTGTACCAGGAGGACGGGTGATGGCGGGGCTAATCAGCACTCGTCCATCAGCGCCGCGGCCGTATTGCCGTGGCCTCGCAACAATTGCCGCCGTCCTCAGCCTATTGGCTTGCGGCGGATTGATCGCGTCCGTGCCTGCCCCCGCGCAAGTATTGCAATTCCCGCAACGCCCGCCACCCCCGGGAAAATCCAAGATTGCCCTCGAGCGTGAAAAATCCGGGCAAAAACAGATGCTCGTTCAAGCGAGTGAGATCAACTACGACTATGCCAACAACCGTGTCGCCGCAGTAGGCAACGTCCAAATCTACTATGGCGACTCCACGCTGGAGGCCGACCGGGTCATCTACGATCAGAAAACCAAGCGTCTGCACGCCGAAGGCAATGTCCGACTGACTGAACTGGACGGCAAGGTCACCTACGGCGAGATCATGGACCTGTCGGATGACTATCGCGACGGCTTCGTCGATTCACTGCGACTCGATGCGCCGGAGCAGACCCGCATGGCCGCCGCACGCGCCGAACGGTCGAGCGGCAATTTCACGGTCTTCCACAATGGCGTCTACACTGCGTGCGCTCCGTGCAAGGACGACCCAAAGAAGCCGCCGCTCTGGCAGGTGAAGGCCGCGCGTATCATTCACGATCAGGGCGAGAAGATGATTTATTTCGAGGACGCCCGCCTCGAGTTCTTCGGTAAGCCACTCGCGTGGTTGCCCTACTTCTCGGCGCCCGACCCGACCGTCAAGCGCAAGACCGGCTATCTGGTCCCGTTGATCTCATCGAGTTCGGTCTACGGCGCTGGGGTCTATGTGCCCTACTACTGGGCACTCGCGCCCGACTACGACGCCACTTTTGCGCCGTTGATTACTACCAAGCAGGGGCCACTGCTAGAGGGCGAATTCCGCCAGCGGCTGATGAATGGCGCCTATTCGATCCGCGCCGCCGGCATTTACCAGCTCGACAAAAATTACTTTATCGGCAGCGACGGCACCACGACACCTGGCTACCGCGATTGGCGAGGTAGCTTGGAAAGTTCGGGCTTGTTCGCGCTCAACAAGCAATGGGTGCTGGGTTGGGACGGGACTTTGCTGTCGGACAAGACGTTCCTGCAGGATTACAACCCACGTCTTTCGAAATACCACACCATGGATCCGATCCAGAATCCGATCGGGCTCAACGACGCGGCGGTTTCACAGCTCTACCTTGCGGGCAAGGGCAATCGCAGCTATTTCGACGCGCGCGCCAGCTACTACCTCGGCCTTTCGACCTCGGACACGCAAAGCCAGATTCCGGCCATCCATCCGGTGATTGATTATAACTACGTCTTCGATCGTCCGATTCTCGGCGGCGAACTTGGCTATCAACTTAACTTCACCAGCCTGACGCGCAATCAAGCCGACTTCGATCCGATCACCCAGAGCGCGCTCGATAACGGCAGCTGCACGCAAACCGCCAATCCTGCGATCAAGACAACCGCCAACTGCCTGCTGCGCGGCGTTCCTGGCACCTACAGCCGTTTCTCGGCGGAGACACAATGGCGGCGTAGTATCACCGACCCGTTCGGTCAGGTATTCACTCCCTTTGCTTCGGTGCGCGTCGATGCCGGTGCTATACAGATCAATAACGATCCTGCCGTATCCAATTTTATCAACACCGGCGACACCAATTTGGTGCGCGCCATGCCGACCGTAGGCCTTGAGTACCGCTATCCGTTCATCAACGTGCAGTCATGGGGCACGCAGACGGTAGAGCCGATCGCACAGGTGATCGTGCGGCCAAACGAGCAGCAGATCGGACGCTGGCCAACCGAGGATGCGCAAACCTTGATGTTTGACGACAGCAATTTGTTCCGCGTCGACAAATACTCCGGCTGGGATCGCGTCGAAGGTGGCGGCCGCGCCAACTACGGCATGCAATACACCACGCAGTTCAACCAGGGCGGATTCGTCAGCGCGCTGTTCGGGCAATCCTACAGCATGTTCGGACAAAACTCGTTCGCACTCGGCGGAACCACCAATACCGGTCTTGACAGTGGCCTAGACACCACCATGTCCGACTATGTGGCGCGGCTGTCGTACCAGCCAAACAGCATCTACAAGTTTACGTCGCGCTTCCGTTTCGCCAACGATACCTTCGCCGTGCAGCGGTTCGAGTTGGAAGCCAGCGCCAACTTCGACCGGTGGAACGGCAGCCTGCTCTACGGCGATTATGCCGCCCAGCCGTTATTGGGCATCCTCGACCGCCAACAAGGCATATTGGGAACCGGGCAGGTCAAGATCGACGCCAATTGGGTTCTGCTCGGGGGGGCACGTTACGACATCGTTGCCGGAAAATTTGACCAGACCCGCGTTGGATTGGGCTACGTCGACGATTGCCTCATCTTGGGCCTTAACTACATTACAAACTACACAACAAGCGGAAACATCACCGCCAATCATACGGTCATGCTGCAGATAGCCCTGCGCACGCTGGGCGGCACGTCAGCTGGCCAGAGGGTCGGCCAGCCGTCGTCGTCGTCGTCAACGCCGCTGGGTTTTTGAGCCATTGGAAATTGGCATGGAGATTAGAAACATTGGAAATTATGAGAGGCCAAGCATTGAGCCGGTGTTTCGCAAGCGCCCTTGTCATCTTAGCTATCGCCGTGCCCGCAACGGCGCGCGCGCAAGTCGTGGTCATTGCAAACGGCTCACCGATCACAGAATACGATATCCAGCAGCGCATGAAGCTGGAGGCCAGTTCTCCCCAAAAAAACAATTCGGACCGCCAAAAAACCATCAACGACCTGATCGACGACCGCCTCAAAATCGCGCGCGCCAAGGTTTATGGGCTTGAGGTCGACGACGCCGAGGTCAATAACGCCTTCGAAGGCATGGCTTCACGGCAACACATCACGCCGGCTCAATTTGCCCAAGTCCTAGAACGTGCCGGCATTTCTCCGAATACCGTCAAGGCGCGCATTCGCGCCGAGCTGACATGGCAGCAGCTTATCCGCGGTAAATTTAACTCTTCACTTCAGGTCGGCGAGAGCGACATCGCCAATGCGCTCAAGGAACGCAAAGAAAACGAGGCCGCGGCGGTTGGTTATGTGTATACGCTCTACCCGGTGGTGATTGTTGTCGCGCGTGGTTCGAGCGAGTCTACGCTTTCGGCCAAGCGCAGCGAAGCGGAAAACTTGCGTGGTCGGTTCGTCTCCTGCGACGAGGGCTTGGCCATGGCGCGCGGATTGCGCGATGTGGCGGTGCGCGATCCAATCACCAGAAACTCAGCCGACCTAACACCACAGCTGCGGGATTTGCTCGGTAATATTCAGATCGGCCACTTGACGCCGCCTGAAATGACGGCGCAAGGGCTACAGATGTTCGCTGTCTGCGTCAAGAAAGAGACCACGACGGAATCCCCCCTCAAGCGCGAAACGCGCGAGCAAATTTTCGCCAAGCGCTTTGAGGCCGAATCAAAAAAATATCTGGACGAAATCCGCAAATCGGCGATGATCGAATACAAGAACAAATGAGCGAGCCGGCCGTGCTCCCTTTGGCTTTGACGCTGGGCGAGCCAGCTGGCATCGGCCCAGATTTGACCATTCAACTATGGCGACGACGCGTTGAGCTCCAGCTACCGGTGTTCTATCTCATCGCTGATCCGGAATTCATCAAACGGCGTGCTCATCTGCTTGGCGTGGATGCTGCTTTGAGCGTGGTGACGCCGGCACAAGCAGGCGAAACCTTTAGGCGTGCCCTGCCGATTACGCCGCTAGATACGCCCACAACGGCGGAGCCTGGCAAACCCGATGCTTCGAGCGCTCCCGCCGCGATTGCCTCAATACGCCGCGCGGTCACAGATGTGATGGCAGGCCATGCCGCCGCCATCGTTACCAATCCCGTAGCTAAGAACGTGCTCTATCGTTCCGGCTTTGCCGAGCCAGGCCATACAGAATTCCTCGCCAAGCTTGTGCAAGAAGCGACGGGCAAGGCCGTGAGACCGGTGATGATGCTGTGGTCGCCGGAACTTGCTGTGGTGCCAGTCACCATCCATTTGCCATTCAAGGATGTAGTCACACAACTCACGTCCGAGCTGGTGGTGGAGACCGGACGCATCGTCGCGCACGACCTGACCGCACGCTTCGGCATTACGCGTCCGCGCATCGCGGTCGCCGGCCTCAACCCGCACGCCGGCGAAGAGGGAGCGCTTGGCGAAGAAGATGGGGCAATAGTGGCGCCGGCAGTGCAACGGCTACAGGCAGAGGGCATAGACGCGGTGGGGCCGTTGCCGGCCGATACTTTATTTCATGAGCGGGCCCGCGCCACTTACGACGTTGCACTCTGTATGTATCACGACCAGGCGCTGATCCCGATCAAGACGCTCGCGTTCGACCATGCGGTGAACGTAACGCTAGGCCTCCCGTTCGTGCGCACCTCGCCCGACCACGGCACCGCGTTCGATATTGCGGGAAAGGGCACCGCCGATCCGTCGAGCCTGGTAGCCGCGCTCACGCTCGCTGCACGCCTCTCGGCGACCGCACCCGCGCTTGTGCCTGCAAAATAATGGCGCAGATTGATAACCTGCCGCCGCTGCGCGAGGTCATCCGCCGGCACGGTCTTACGCCGAAGAAATCCCTCGGCCAGAATTTCCTTTTCGATCTCAATCTGACAGTGCGCATTGCGCGAGCGGCCGAGCCGCTTGAAAACATTACAGTGGTGGAAGTCGGCTCCGGTCCGGGAGGACTTACGCGCGCATTGCTGGCGCTTGGCGCCCGCCGCATCGTCGCCATTGAGCGCGATCAACGTGCAATCGCCGCGCTTGAAGAAATTGCCGCGCGCTACCCCGGGCGTCTCGAGATTATTGCAGGCGACGCGCTGAGCGTCGATCCGCGCGAGCAACTCGGGCCGGAACGTGCCCGCGTGGTGGCGAACCTGCCGTACAATATTGCCACCGCTCTGCTGGTCGGATGGCTCACCGTCGAGCCATGGCCGCCGTGGTATGACTCGTTGCTGCTGATGTTTCAACGTGAAGTCGCCGAACGCATTGTCGCCGCGCCGGGGAGCAAGTCCTACGGGCGCTTGTCGGTGCTTGCCGGTTGGCGCACAGAGGCAAAAATTCTGTTCGACGTGGCACGGTCGGCGTTCGTGCCTCCGCCCAAGGTGACGTCATCGGTGGTGCGGCTGACGCCGCGGCGGGTACCGCTCGCCTGCGACGTGGCAGTACTTCAACGCGTGACCGAAGCGGCCTTCGGCCAGCGCCGCAAGATGCTACGGCAAAGCCTGAAGACCTTGGGCGTGGATGCAGCGGCGTTACTCGCAGATGCCGGCATCGAACCAACGGCCCGAGCCGAGGAAATCCCGGTCGAGGGCTTCGTCACGCTGGCTAATATTTTCTCTGGGCCGGCGAAAAGCCGCGTGTGATACGTTGCAGATGATGCAACTGCACCGCCAATCCTTGACCGGGTACGGCACGCCCTTGTGCGAGACCGTCGTGGAGGTGCCACGACCTCAAGGGTCCGAAGTGCTGGTACGAATTGAGCGGTGCGGCGTCTGCCATTCCGATCTGCACATGCAGGATGGCTACTTCCTGCTCGGCGACGGCAAGAAGCTCGATGTGCGCGCAGGTCGCACGCTGCCTTTTACACTCGGGCACGAGATCGCCGGAGTGATCGAGGGCATGGGAGCAGATGCCGATGCAAAATCCGGCGCCAAGGTCGCGGTCTATCCCTGGATCGGTTGCGGGCAATGCGCTGCATGTAAATTTGGCGATGAGAACATTTGCACCGCTCCGCGTCATCTTGGAATTACCGTCGACGGTGGCTTTGCCACACATGTGTTGGTGCCACATCCGCGTTATCTGATCGACTACGTGCCGCTGTCGCCGGGCTATGCCGGCGTGTTGATGTGCTCTGGGCTGACGGCTTACGCGGCGCTCAAGCGCCTTGCCGGCAGTGCGGCGCGTGCACCCCTTTTGTTGATCGGGCTCGGTGGGGTCGGACTGATGGGTCTTGCGCTTACGCGCGCCATGTATGGCACTGCGCCGTTTGTCGCGGATATCAATGCCAAAAAACGCGAGGCGGCGCTTGCAGCCGGTGCGGCAGAAGCCTTCGATCCCGCCGATCCAAACGCCCGCAAGGCGCTGCTCAAGGCGAGCGGCGGTATTTACGCCGCCTGCGATTTTGCAGGTTCCGACGCCTCGCTGAATTTTGCTACCGGCGTACTGGCCAAAGGCGGCAAGGTGGTAGTCACTGGCCTGATCGGCGGCGCCTATTCAACCGCGGTTGCCATGTTTCCGCTCAAGGCCATGACAATTGAAGGCACCACGACCGGAACGTTTAAGGAAGCGCATGAGTTGATTGATCTGGTACGCACTAAAAATATCAGCCCGCCGCCAATCGCCGAACGGCCGCTTAATCAGGCATCAAAGACGCTCGACGACCTACGTGCGGGGCTCATTATCGGGCGCGTAGTTCTTACCGCTTAGAGTTTCGCCTGAAGGCCACGCACGAAGTCGTACAGCCCAGGCTGGCGTTCGCGCTTAAGCCGTTCGGCGGAAAGGATTGCCTTTACGTCGACGAAAGCCTGCGCGACATCGCGGTTAATCACCACATAGTCGTACTCTGCCCAATGGCTCATCTCATCGGCGGCTTTTGCCATGCGACGGTGGATAGTTTCGTAATCGTCTTGGGCGCGGGTGTGTAGACGTCGTTCCAATTCCGGAATCGATGGCGGCAACACAAACACGGTCACGAGATCATTGCGCGCCTTGTCGCTTAATTGTTGAGTACCCTGCCAGTCGATGTCGAACAGGACGTCACGGCCGGCGGCAAGCGCGTCGATCACAGGCTTGGCCGGCGTGCCATAATAGTTGTCGAATACCTCGGCCCATTCCAGCAGTTCGCTCTTTTCAATAAGCACATCGAACCGCTTGCGATCGATAAAATGATAATCGCGGCCGTCTTTTTCACCGGGACGAATCTTGCGCGTCGTAACCGACACCGACAGCATCACACCTTTGTCTTCGTCGAGCAATTTGCGCGACAGCGTTGTTTTGCCGGCGCCCGAGGGCGACGACAGCACCAGCATCAGCCCGCGCCGGGCAATCGCCGCTGTCTCCGGTCGTTTCTTTGCCATCAATTCGTTACTCCAGGTTCTGCACCTGCTCGCGAAACTGCTCGACCACGGTTTTCAGTTCAAGACCGATATTGGTCAGCTCCACGTCGTTGGCCTTGGCGGTGAGGGTATTCGATTCGCGATGCAGTTCTTGCGCGAGAAAATCAAGCTTACGGCCGATCGCGCCGCCATCGGTGAGAAGCTTCTTCGCCTGCGCCACGTGCGAGGCGAGCCTGTCAAGCTCTTCACGGATATCGGCCTTGGCCGCCAGCAAGACCGCCTCCTGGTGCAGCCGGTCGGAATCGAAGCGCTCCGACGCGGACAGCAGTGTTGCCACCTGCTCGGCAAGCCGCGCCTTGATCGCCTCTGGCTTGCGCCCGGCAGCTTTCTCGGCGCGAGCAGTAAGCGCTGCAATCTCGTCGAGTCGCGTCGAGAGCAGACGGCCGAGAGTTGCCCCTTCCGCATGCCGCATGGTGACCAGCTCTACGAGCGCCTTCTCGAAGCTGGCAATGATGGCGGCCTCGGCTGCGCGATGGTCCTCTTCGCGCTCGTCCTCTTCGGTGATCTCGATCACCCCCTTGAGCGACAGAATTCCGTCGAGCGCGGGCGGCGCGGCCTCGACCTTACCGCTGAGCGACTTTAGCGTCGACAACACGGCGGCCAGCACGGGCTCGTTAACCCTTACCGCGGGCGCCACGCCTTTGCGCTCGACCGTGAGATTGGCGTAGACGGTGCCGCGCGACAGCTTTTCAGAGCCGAGCGTGCGCGCCGGCATCTCGATTGCGTCCCAGCCCTGACCGAGACGAAAGCGCAAATCGAGGCCCTTGGCGTTGACCGATTTTAGTTCCCAGTTCCAGACATAGGAGCCCGCGACCCCGTGGCCGCGAGCAAAGCCGGTCATGCTCGACAGAGCCATGGATGTTCGTCTCGTGTTCTGTTTGTTTCGAAAGCGCGGCGACCTTAGCCGCGAGAGGTTAACGTCACAAGCCTAGGGCTTGGCACCGTTCGGTGAGCCGGATGGCGGGGACGGCGTTGCATTGCCATTGCCATGCTCAATTCCGCGTAGACGCGCGACGTTCTTTTGGTGCTCGGCGTAGTTATCCGAGAACACGTGGCCGCCGGTACCGTCCGCAACGAAATAGAGCTCCTTTGTTCGTGCGGGATTTGCGGCTGCTTCGAGCGAGGCGCGACCGGGGTTGGCGATAGGCCCAGGCGGTAGACCGTCAACCACGTAAGTATTGTAGGGCGTCGGCTGCTCAATCTCGCTTTTCAGGATTGGACGGCCGAGCGAGCCTTTGCCGCCCGTCAGGCCATAGATGATCGTCGGGTCCGACTGAAGGCGCATTTTGCCCTTGAGTCGATTGACGAAAACGGCAGCGACCCGCGTGCGCTCGTCCGGTTTGCCGGTTTCTTTTTCCACGATTGAGGCAAGAGTGACTAACTGCTCCGGCGTCTTGACGGGCAGGTCTTGCATTCGGTGCACCCACGCTTCCTGCAATACGCGTCGGTGCGCTTGCTGCATGCGCTGGATGATTTGCTCGCGCGTCATCCCGCGAGTAAATCTGTATGTTTCCGGCAGCAGCGTGCCCTCGCGCGGAATTTCCTTGACCTGGCCGGTAAGCGCACTGTTTTCAAGGAGACGGGCGACGATTTGCTCGGACGTCAGTCCCTCCGGGACGGTAAAGACGTGCTGCACCACCTTGCCCTCGATGATGCTATCGACAACATCGGAAACGCTGGACTGTTTGCTGAACTGATATTCGCCGTACTTAAGCTCGCCGCGCGCCTTGAGCACGACCACGCCGCCCATGAACACGTATGGCTGGTCGATTACACCTTCGCGCTGCAACAGGTCGGCGATGTCACGAATGCCAAGACCGCGGGGAATGTTGACTACCTTGTCCTCGGCGAGCGGACCGGGCGCTTCGAACCGCTTCTTGCCGATGAACAGCCCGGCCCCGATCGCAACAGACACCACAACGAGCAGCGTGAAGATCGCATTTCCAACAACTACGATTGGATGGCGCACGCGCCGTAAATGGCGGCTCGGAAGAGGCACCCTCTCCGGTTCGAGCGCGGCACGCGGACTGCGCGGCGGTTTTCCGGCCGACGGACGGTCCGTGTCGCCGTCCGACGGTAGATTCGAATTCACTTAACCCGCTCCACTGCCACAACCGGCACCCTACCCTTGTTGCACGCTTCGACGCGTGGGCGCAAAAAAACATAAACCGCTTTCGCACGTTAGAAAAAATTATGGCGAAAACTTGGGCGCTCGCCGGCGCAGGCTCCTAAGCAGCGTAACGACGGAAAATCAGCGAGGCATTTGTTCCACCGAAGCCAAACGAGTTCGACAGCGCGGTGTCTATATCGCGTTTGCGCGTCTGGTGAGGGACCAAGTCGATCGACGTGTCGACCGAGGGACTATCTAGATTGATCGTGGGGGGCGCAACCCGATCGCGGATTGCAAGGATGGAGAAGATCGCTTCGACCGCACCGGCTGCGCCGAGCAGATGACCGATGCAGGATTTCGTCGATGACATGGACATGCGGCCGGCAGCATTACCAACCAGCTTCTGCACGGCCCCGAGTTCGATCTCGTCACCGAGCGGCGTCGAGGTGCCGTGCGCGTTAATGTAGTCAATGTCGCCGGCTGAAATGCCCGCGCGGCGAATGGCAGCATTCATGCAACGCAGTGCCCCGTCGCCGTCCGGCGCCGGGGCCGTAATGTGGTAGGCGTCGCCCGACAAGCCGTAGCCGACCAGCTCCGCATAGATCTTTGCGCCGCGCGCCTCCGCATGATCGAGCGCCTCCAACACGACCGCACCGGCGCCCTCGCCCATTACGAAGCCATCCCGGTCCTTGTCGTAGGGACGCGAAGCGCGAGTCGGATCATCGTTGAAGTTGGTTGAAAGTGCTCGCAGTGCAGAGAATCCCGCGAGCGATATGCGATTGACCGGCGACTCCGCTCCGCCTGCCACCATCACTTCGGCGTCGCCCAAAGCTACCAGGCGGGCTGCATCGCCGATCGCATGGGCGCCTGTCGAACAGGCGGTAACCACCGCATGGTTCGGCCCCTTCAGCCCAAACGCGATCGACACAAAGCCGGAGGCAAGATTGATGATGCGGCCCGGGATGAAGAATGGCGATACTCGGCGAGGGCCCTTCTCATGTAGCGCGACAGCGGTTTCCGCGATGCCCTCGATGCCGCCGATGCCGGAACCGATCAGCACGCCAGTCGTGGTCTGCTCATCGTAGCTCTTCGGATGCCATCCGGCATCGTCAAGTGCCTGACGGGCAGCGCACATCGCGAAGACGATAAACTCGTCGACTTTGCGTTGCTCCTTCGGCTCCATCCATTGGTCGGGATTGTAGCTGGCATTCGAACCGTCACCGCGCGGGATTACGCAGGCAATTTTGCAGGCGATATCAGAGACGTCAAAGCTATCGATCTTCTTAGCGCTGCTCTCGCCCTTGAGCAGCCGCGTCCAGGTTGGCTCCACACCGCACCCGAGCGGCGTAAGCATTCCCAATCCCGTGACAACGACACGTCTCATAGCCCGCTCCGAGCGAAATCATTCGCACCGCTCATTGCGCACAGCCCAAAAGCCAATAACGAGCGAAGTGACTGAGCAGCGGCGTGGAGCGCTTGCTCAGCTTTTGGCGTTCTTTTCGAGAAATTTAACGGCGTCGCCGACGGTCAAGATCGTCTCGGCGGCATCATCAGGAATCTCGCAGCCGAATTCCTCTTCGAAGGCCATCACGAGCTCGACGGTGTCGAGACTGTCGGCGCCAAGATCGTCGATGAAACTCGCTTGATCGGTCACCTTCTCGGGCTCTACACCCAGGTGCTCCACGACGATCTTTTTCACCCGCTCGCCAATGTCACTCATCGTTCCAACCTCGTGCTTTCTAGATTGGGCTACGATCCAAAATCAGATCGCAACCATCGCGGTAAGGCCTCGTCGTCGTTGACAGTAATGAGACGATCCCCAATTGCGGAATATCGCTTGCGACTTCCGCGACTAGCCGCCCCAGCCGGGCCAAAGTTCGGTTACCATACTTCAAATGCGTTGACTAGCGCGCGACGGCGAAGCAAGCAAGCCTTGAAAAACCGGCATTTCCACCTCGTATTTGCACACTGGCTTTCGCAAAAAACCGGTCCCCGATTTTCGGGGCACTACGCTAGATCATGGCCATCCCGCCGTTGACGTGGATAGTCTGCCCATTGACGTAAGCGGCTTCGTTCGAGGCTAGAAAAACTGCCGCCGCTGACACATCTTCAGGGGCCCCAAGCCTGGCAGCCGGAATGCGCGCGAGTATCGCCTCACGTTGCTTCTCGTTTAACTTCTCGGTCATAGCCGAAGCGATCAAACCTGGCGCAATACAATTGGCGGTGATGTTACGCTTGGCGTATTCCGCGGCCACCGACTTGATCATTCCCACTATTCCAGCCTTGGAGGCCGTGTAATTTCCCTGTCCCGGGTTACCTGTAAACCCAACCACAGAGGAAATAGCGATCACGCGGCCCCATCGGCGGCGCATCATGCGTGATACCGCAGCACGGGTAAGCCGGAATGTGGCGGTCAGGTTCACAGCGATCACATTATCCCAATCCTCGTCGCGCAGTTGTACGAAAAGATTGTCGCGGTTGACGCCGGCATTGGCGACCAGGATGTCAAGTTTTTCCATTTTTTCCTCTGCACTGGGCACCAGTGCCTCGACCGCATTCTTGTCCGAAAGATCGCAGGGCAGCACATGTACACGATCGCGCAGCGCGGCGGCGATGGCGTCGAGCGCGTCTTTGCGCGTGCCGGAGATCGCAACGGTTGCACCTTGCGCATGCAGCGCACGCGCGATCGCGCCGCCAATCGCCCCACTCGTGCCTGTCACTAGCGCAGTCTTGCCGGTCAAGTCGAACATCATGTGTTCCTCCCCGGCTTGAAGGTGGCGACATCCTCAGGGCTGCCGATAGCACTGACGGTGGCGCCTTCGACGAGCCGCTTGATTAAACCGCTTAGCACCTTGCCGGCACCAACCTCATAAAAATTCGTGACGCCAGCGCCCGCCATAAACAGGACCGACTCACGCCAGCGAACGGTACCGGTGACCTGGGCGATCAGCGCACGCACAATCTCCGCAGGATCGCGTATAGCCTTAGCCAGCACATTGGCCACGACCGGCACGTTCGGCGACTTGACGGAAACTTTCGCCAGTGCATCGGCCATGACTTCGGCTGCTGGCTGCATCAGCGCACAATGGAAGGGGGCGGATACCGGCAATAGCATCGCCCGTTTGGCGCCTTTGGTTTTGGCGATTTCCACCGCGCGCTCGACCGCCGCTTTGCAGCCAGATACGACCACCTGACCGGCGCCATTATCGTTAGCAGCCTGGCACACTTCGCCTTGCGTGGCTTCTGCGGCAACCGCTGATGCCGTATCGAATTCGAGACCGATCAGCGCCGCCATGGCGCCCGCGCCAACCGGTACCGCCTTCTGCATCGCCTGTCCCCGCGTGCGTAATAGCCGCGCTGCGTCTGCAACGGTAAAGGCGCCGGCCGCGGCGAGCGCTGAATATTCGCCGAGCGAGTGGCCGGCGACGAATTGCGCATCGCGCGCCAAATTGAGTCCTGCTTCGGCCTCCAGCACACGTAGGGTAGCAAGTGAAACCGCCATCAACGCGGGTTGCGCGTTTTCGGTGAGCGTCAGAGTGTCAGCAGGTCCTTCGAAGATGATGGTGCTGAGCTTGCTATCGAGGGCAGCATCCACTTCTTCGAACAGCTGACGCGCGGCTGAAAAATTTGTAGCCAGTGCCTTCCCCATCCCGACGGTCTGACTGCCTTGCCCTGGAAATACGAAAGCGACTGCCATGTCTTGTCCGTTAACTGTTGCCCACGTGCCGAAATCGGGCCGAAAGACACCTCGTTACCGGTTCTGTCAAGTTTCGCCGCTAGTCGTAACGTTGCGACAACACTCGTTCCGCTAGGATCCACGTTAGTCTTTCAAAGGCCAAGGCGACCTGATCACTGAGGACGAGTTCGCGCGGGCGCGCTCAAAAAGATGCGCCGGGCCAGCGATCAGAATGCCGATACCGCCCGCCAGCTCCGCGAGGGCGCCGATCTCCGTCAAACTCGCCGATCGCTTTCAAAGTAGCGACTTGGGACCGCGCGGCGCCTAATACCCGAGTGGTACGAGCAGTTCGTACCCGCGTTGATTTGCCTTGCCTTTTCCCGAAAACCCCCTATAAACCGCGCGCTCCGTCGATCCTGGCTGGAAGCTGAACGGACGGCCGGCTGACCCTAATTGTTATGTCGGTAGGACCTGGTGGGTCCGCGTCCCGTGCTTCCGCCTTCAGAGCATTCGAGCCTTTCCCCGAAGGGCCCGAGGGGCTTGGCGCCGGGATCGAGGACTGGGACTTGAACAAGGGAAAGGCACCTCATGCCATTGTACGAACACGTCTATCTCGCGCGCCAGGACTTGAGCGCGCAGCAGGTGGATGAATTGACCGCGCAATTGTCCGGCGTCATTGAGCAAATGGGCGGCAAGGTCACCAAGAACGAATATTGGGGCTTGAAATCCCTCACCTACCGCATCCGCAAGAACCGCAAGGCGCACATGACGCTGCTCAATGTCGACGCGCCGCCGGCGGCGCTTAACGAGATCGAGCGCCAGGAGCGGCTCAACGAAGATGTGCTGCGCTATCTCACCATCCGCGTCGAAGCGCACGAAGAAGGCCCGTCAGCGATGATGCGCAAGTCGGACCGTGATCGCGACGAGCGTGGTGAGCGCGGCGGACGCCGCCCGCGGCGCGACGAGGGTGGGGACGACATTGACGTCGTCGAAGCCGGCGCAGTGGAGGAATAGGCCATGGCATTTTCACCGCAAGGCGGCGCACGCCGCCCATTCTTTCGTCGCCGCAAGACCTGCCCGTTCTCCGGCGCCAACGCACCCAAGATCGACTACAAGGACGTCAAACTGTTGCAGCGTTACGTATCGGAGCGCGGCAAGATCGTACCGAGCCGCATTACCGCGGTGTCAGCGAAGAAACAGCGCGAGCTAGCACAGGCGATCAAACGTGCACGCTTTCTCGGCTTGCTGCCTTATGTGATACAATAAACTAACAACGAGACTTCCGGGGACACCTTGAAGCCGATGGTTGGGGCGGACTTAGTGTTCCGTCTCTAACCGCTCAAAGGAGCGGGACAGCTTGTGATGATGCATTTCTCAGTCATAGGGATCGGTTCCGGAGCCGTGGCGGCTCTGTTGTTCGCCTCCGTGACGTCGGGGACGTTGCTGTCGATCCCGTTGTTCTATCTCGCGCCGTTGCCGATCATGATCGCCGGCCTGGGTTGGAGTCACTGGGTAGCGCTGATCGCAGCGCTTACTGGTGCAATCGCGCTTGGGATCGTATTTGGCGCTGTTTTTCTGTTGGCGTTCCTCGCTGGCGCTGGTGTGCCCGCCTGGTGGCTTGGCTATCTCGCCATGCTGGCTCGCCCCGCAACTGCGACAACGAGCAATGGTAAAGGCGCGACGACGCTGGAATGGTATCCGCCCGGACGCCTGGTGGTGTGGGCCGCATTTCTCGCCGCGCTGGTTGTACTCGTCGCCATTCCGAATTTCGGCACCGACGCGGAAAGTTTTCGTGCCGGACTCCGTGGTGCGCTCAGCACTATCCTGCGCGCAGAAAACGGTATTCCCGCCGGCGCGCCGCTTAGCATGCCAGGCGTGAGCAATACCGATCGTCTGATCGAGTTTTTGGTCAGTGCGATACCCCCGGCGGCGGCCGTACTCGCCACCATCACCAATCTGCTCAACCTTTGGCTCGCCGCCCGGGTCGTAAAATTTTCCGGCCGGTTGTCACGACCGTGGCCACAACTTTCGGCCATGACCTTTCCGCCTTCGTTGATCGGCGGGTTGGCACTCGCGATTGCCTTGAGCTTTGTGGACGGATTGCTTGGCATCGTGGCCGGTATCTTGTCAGCGAGTCTACTTCTGGCCTACGGAGTGCTCGGCTTTGCGGTGCTGCACGCCATTACGCAAGTCATGAATATGCGCGGCTTCGTGCTCGGCCTCACCTATGCCGCTGTGATCATGCTCGGTTGGCCGCTGCTGGCACTCTGCCTGCTTGGCCTTATCGACACAGCTATTGGCTTACGTGGGCGCATTGCGCGCAAACGCGGGCCGCCTGCCCTTTCATGAGACCAAGACAACCAACAACAGCTGAAGTTCAGATCGAGGAGTAACGACAATGGAAGTGATCCTGCTGGAGCGCATTGGAAAACTAGGCCAAATGGGAGACGTTGTGCGGGTAAAGGACGGCTTCGCCCGGAACTTTTTGCTGCCCCGCGGCAAGGCTCTGCGTGCGACGACCGACAACAAGAAACGATTCGAGGAAATGAAGTCCGACTTGCAGGCGCGCAACCTCGAGATGAAGGGCGAGGCCGGCAAGCTCGGCGGCAAACTCAACGGCAAGGCCTACGTAGTGCTGCGCCAGGCGAGCGAATCCGGGCAACTATTCGGTTCGGTGTCGACCCGTGACATTGCCAGCCTTATCAAGGCCGATGGCGGCGAGGTCGACCGCTCGCATATTGTGCTCAATGCTCCGATCAAGACGATCGGCCAATATAAGGTGCCGCTGGCGCTGCATCCGGAAGTCGAGATAGCGATTACAGTCACGGTTGCGCGCAGCGCTGACGAAGCCGAGCGCATAGCACGCGGCGAGGATGTCAATGTGCGGCGTACAGAGGCGGAAGAGGAAGCTGCTGCTGCGGCAGCCGCTGCGGAAGCGATGTTCGAGCCGGACGCGGGGAAGGCCCGACGGGGGCGTGAGGGGTCAGAAGGCGACGTCGCCGCAGAGGTGGCAGTAGCGGCTGCCGACGACGCACCTGCCAAGACCGCTAGGGGCAAAAAGAAGAAGCCTGAAGAGACATAAGCGGCATTCAGCCGCTATTCTGACTTCTCGGACTTGGCGCCTTCGGCAGGTTTTCTAGCGTCGGCCGCGGGCGCGCTTGGCTTCGATTCGACCGACTTAGGCTCGGGTGCCAAAATTTCGGCGGGCTTCGGCTCGGGGGACTTGGCGTCGGGCGATTTTGGCTCGCTAGTCGTGTCAACGGGCTTCTTCTCGGGCCCCTTGGCCTCGCCCGGCTTGGCTCCCGACTTTTTCTTGTGGTCACCTTTGGCAGTGCGCTTGGATGCGCGCCCAGGCGCTTTTGGCCCGGTGTCCATTGCCTTCAAATAGGTGGCGATAGCAGCCGCGCTTTCCCTGCTGGCGGTATAGTGCTCGCGGAGAAAGCTATCGAGCCCCGCTAGTCTGCCGGACTTGCCTAGCCCTCGCGGCGATTTGTGACAGCCCGAGCAATCCGAGGCGAAAAGCTGGGCCGGGCTTTTACCTCGATCCAGGCTTTCCTGCGCCCAAGTCCCACCAGCCAGACAGAGCGCCAACATGCCGATCACCAGCCAAATGCCGCGGCTTAGCGTCATATTCATCAGCTCTCTCGCTCCGCTCTCATTGCCCACCTATGTCCCATGATTGAGTGTCTTGATAGCGTATTATCCTGGAATTGTGACCTGCGGCCGACCGGATGGCCGCATTGCGCTTTGCAGGATTGCTGGCGCGCCAGGACTTTGATTAAATACCTAGGTCCGAACGTTTGTGCGCCCGTCGCGTTAGATGGGGCGAGGGAGCTGGTATCCAGTAGCGCGTAGATTCAAAAAAGATGGAGGCGGCCGATGGATCGGTTGCTTCAATTCCTGCTTAAGACGTTTATCCGGCGGGGGACATTCCGAGTTACCACCTCGCGCGGCGCCGTCTTTACATTCGGTGATGGGACCGGCCAGCCGGTTTCGGTGCGATTTGGGTCTCGCAGCGCAGAATGGGGAATTCTCCTCGATCCCGAGCTAAAGTTCGGCGAATCCTACATGGACGGCACGTTCCTGGTCGAGGAAGGTACGATCGCCGATGTCCTCGCCATTGCGCTCGGACAAAAGTCTGAAGTTCCACACTGGGCTATATTGCAAGGGCTGTTGCGCTATCTGCGGCGGCGCCTGAGTCAGTTCAATCCGCGATCGCGGGCGCGCCGCAACGTCGCGCATCACTACGATCTCGATGGGCGACTCTACTCACTTTTTCTGGACGCCGACCGGCAATATAGCTGCGCGTATTTCGAAAAACCCGGTCAATCGCTCGACGACGCCCAGCTTGCGAAGAAACGGCATCTGGCTGCCAAGCTGATGATCGAACCGAGCAAGCGGGTGCTCGACATCGGCTGCGGCTGGGGCGGGCTTGGCCTCTATCTCGCCGAAGTTGGCGGCGCCGACGTCACTGGCATTACGCTTTCACATGAGCAACATGCGATCGCCAACGAACGGGCGGCCGAAAAAGGCCTCAACCAGCGCGCCCGCTTCCGGTTGCAGGACTACCGCGATGTCACCGGTTCCTTTGACCGCATTGTGTCGGTTGGCATGTTCGAGCATGTTGGCGTCAATCACTATGACACATTCTTCCAAAAGAGCGCACAACTGCTCGCCGACGACGGCATGATGGTGCTGCATTCAATCGGCCGCTCGGAAGGACCCAACGTCACCAGCCCCTGGATTGCGAAATATATTTTCCCCGGCGGCTACATCCCCGCGCTGTCGGAAGTCCTGCCGAGAATTGAGAAAGCCGGCCTGCTCGTCACCGACATCGAAATCCTGCGCCTGCACTATGCCGAAACACTCAAGCATTGGCGCGAGCGGTTCCTGGCGCATCGCGAGGAAGCAGAGCGCATTTACGACCAGCGCTTCGTGAGAATGTGGGAGTTCTACCTCGCAGCGTCCGAAATGTCGTTCCGCGAGTGGAACATGATGGTGATGCAAATCCAGCTCACCAAGCGGCAGGGCGTAGTTCCAATCACGCGAGACTATATTGCGAGCGAGGAGCGGCGTCTCGCCGTTGCCGAAAGCCGGCGTAGGCCGCCGCTACGACTCGCTGGCGAATAGTCCTTCACCGTCCTCGCGCGCGATGCCCATGGTCAAGAAAAAACCGGCCTTTCCCACCGCTCAATACAGCTTGTGAATTACGGGACAACCGCGTGCGAAGCGCGCTTCCATCACAAAACGCGTGCTATGCCACAATTTTCGGGTAAGCACCGATATCCATGGCCATCGCTGATTCGACAGCCCGCAAGCAGGTCGCAGAGCCTGCCCCGCTTTATCGTTCCGCTCCGCATAATATCGAGGCGGAACAGGCGTTATTGGGCGCCATCCTAGTCAACAACGAGGCCTTTTATCGGGTTTCCGACTTTCTAGAGCCGGCGCATTTCTTCGAGCCAATCCATCAGAAGGTCTATCAACTGGCGCGCGATCTGATCCGCGCAGGCAAGCTAGCTACGCCGGTTACGCTTAAGACTTTTCTCGACGCCGGTGTCGATATTGGGGGCCTCACGGTCAGCCAATACCTGGCGCGGCTCGCCGCCGAGGCAACGACCGTCATTAATGCCGAGGACTACGGCCATACTGTTTACGACCTGTCGATCCGCCGCGCGCTAATCCAGGTCGGCGAGGACATGGTCAACGTCGCGTACGACGCACCTGTCGACTTTTCTCCACGCAATCAAATCGAGGACGCAGAGCGAAGGCTCTACGAACTGGCCGAGACCGGTCGATACGATGGAGGTTTTCAGCGCTTCGCCCAAGCCCTCACTACCGCCATCGACATGGCCGCCCACGCTTTTCAGCGCGATGGCAAACTTTCCGGCACCGCAACAGGACTCCACGAGCTAGACCGCATGATGGGCGGTCTACAAAAATCCGATCTGATCATCCTTGCAGGCCGCCCCGGTATGGGCAAAACCGCGCTCGCTACCAATATCGCATACAACATCGCCAAGGCATGGGTCCCTGGCCCGCCGCGACCAGATGGTCAAGCGGTTACAGCCAACGGTGGCATCGTCGGCTTTTTCTCGCTGGAAATGTCGGCCGAGCAGCTTGCCACCCGGATCATCGCCGAGCAGACCGGCATTCCGTCAAGCCAGATCAGGCGCGGCGGCATAGGCGAGAGCGAATTCGAGAAGATCAAGGACTACTCGGTCGAGTTACAGCACATCCCTCTTTACGTAGATGAGACTGGCGGACTGTCCGTTGCCCAGCTCGCCGCCCGCGCCCGTAGGCTTAAGCGCCAACGCGGCCTCGACCTGCTAATCATCGACTATTTGCAACTGCTGCACGGATCAACGCGCCGCTCGGCCGAAAACCGCGTCCAGGAAATTACCGAAATCACCACCAAGCTCAAAGCTTTGGCCAAGGAACTCAATGTCCCGATCCTGGCGTTGTCACAACTGTCGCGCCAGGTGGAGAGCCGCGATGACAAGCGACCTCAACTCTCCGACCTGCGTGAATCGGGATCGATCGAACAGGACGCCGACGTGGTGCTGTTCGTTTTTCGTGAAGAATATTATCAGGTAATGAAAAAACCGCTCGAATCCTCGAAGGATTTTGGCGAGTGGCAGGCCAAAGCACACGAAGTCCACGGCAAGGCGGAAATTATCATAGGCAAACAGCGTCACGGACCGACTGGCACCGTCGAATTGCAGTTCGACGCCGAGGTGACACGCTTCTCCTCTCTCGCCCGCGAAGGTCGCCTGCCGGAGCGCATGTAAGAGATTGGCACAGCCGCATGGACTGGCAGCCGCCGGGCGGGTAAACCCAACCGCCATGTCCGAGGCCGAAACCGCGCTGCAACCCGACTTGCCGGCAGAACCCGCCGGGCATCTCGTGGAATCTGGTCAGTCCGTTCCCGAGGCTGGCGGTATCCTCACCGTCAATTTGGCCGCTATCGTAACTAACTGGCAGGAGCTCGGCCGTCGTGCGATGCCGTCAGAATGCGCGGCCGTGATCAAAGCCGACGGGTACGGCTGCGGCATCGAACCGGTCGCCCGCGCACTTATGAGTGCCGGCTGCAAGACTTTCTTCGTCGCCGATCTCGGCGAGGCGAGGCGCGTCCGCAGCGTTGCGCCAGACACTGCTATCTATGTGCTCAATGGTCTACTGCCCGGTACCGCAGGGTCTTTCCCCGACATCCGCGCGCGCCCCGTGATTGGAAGCCTGGTCGAACTTGCTGAATGGGATGCGTTTTGCTCCGCGAACCAATGGCATGGTGGAGCGGCGTTGCACGTTGATACCGGCATGAACAGGCTCGGCATTTCCGCTGATGAAGCGGCAGCATTGGCGCCGCGCATTCGCGCAGAAAATCACGGTATCACATTGCTGATGAGCCACCTGGTTTGCGCTGATCAGCCCGAACATCCGCTGAACCAACGCCAGATGCAGTTGTTTCGCGAAGTGCGCCTTCTTTACCGTGGTATCCCCGGCTCGCTCGCCAATTCATCTGGCCTGTTTCTCGGTAGTGGCGCCCATTGTGACATGGTGCGCCCCGGCGCCGCGCTTTTCGGGGTCAACCCGACACCCGGCCATCGCAATCCGATGCGCCCTGTCGTTGAGTTGCAGGCGCGCGTCGTGCAGGTGCGCACGGTCCCCAAGGGCGAGACCATCGGTTACAACGCGACCTGGACGGCCAAACAGGAAACTCGCATTGCAGTGGTTGCCGTTGGCTATGCCGACGGCTATCCGCGCGCCGCGAGCGCTTCCGACGCAACGCCGGGCGCCGACGCCGTTGTCGCTGGTACACGGTGCCCGCTGGCCGGGCGCGTTTCGATGGATCTCCTAGCGGTCGACATCACTGCCCTACCCGACCATTCGGTCAGGCGGGGCGGTCTTGTTACCCTGATCGGCGGTGAAATCAGTGTAGACGACTTGGCGACGGCCGCCGGCACCATAGGCTACGAGGTGCTCACCAGCCTGGGCGGCCGCTACCACAGGATTTACCGGCAGGCCTAACTGCCGTGGCAGAGTCCCTTGGAAATTAGTGACTTTTTAGAAATGTTCTTGTATTGTTCTCGGGGGCGTTCTAGCGTCCGTGACCGTTATTTCCTGGCGATTCCTTATGTTGAGACGCCACCATGTCGAGACGCCACCTCACCTTCATCTGTCAGAACTGCGGCGCTGCCTTTAACCGCTGGCAGGGCAAGTGCGAGGCCTGCGGCGAATGGAACACGCTCAGTGAAGAAGGCGCCGAGCGTCCCGCTGGCCCAGGACGCAAGCCCGGCAAGGGCCGCCTTTTCGCGCTGGAACCACTCACCGGGGAGGCCCATGACGCCCCGCGTCTGCCTTCAGGCATCTCGGAATTAGACCGCGTGACGGGTGGCGGTTTTGTGCGTGGCTCAGTGCTATTGGTCGGTGGTGATCCCGGCATCGGCAAGTCGACACTGCTGATTCAGGCCACCGCTGCACTGGCGCGTGCAGGTCATCGGGCGGTTTATATCTCGGGTGAGGAAGCAGTGGCGCAGGTACGTCTGCGCGCCGAGCGATTGGGATTGCGTGACACCGCGGTCGAGCTGGCGGCTGAAACTGCAGTCGAGGACATCATCGCCACGCTGTCGGAAGGCAAGACGCCGCGCCTGATCGTTATCGACTCTATTCAGACAATGTGGACCGACACGGTCGAATCTGCGCCCGGTACGGTGACCCAGGTGCGCGGTTCAGCTCAGGCGCTAATTCGGTTTGCCAAGAAGTCCGGCGCCGCGATCATTCTGGTCGGCCATGTCACAAAGGACGGCCAAATCGCCGGTCCCCGTGTGGTAGAGCATATGGTCGACGCCGTGCTTTCGTTCGAGGGCGAAGGCTCGCACCAGTTCCGCATCTTGCGCGCCGTGAAAAACCGGTTCGGCCCGACTGATGAGATCGGTGTGTTCGAGATGACGGGCTCCGGGTTGCGCGAGGTCGCCAACCCCTCTGAGCTGTTCTTGTCGGAGCGTGATCTCGGCCAGCCCGGCACGGCCGTGTTCGCAGGGATCGAGGGGACGCGACCACTGCTGGTCGAAATTCAGGCGCTGGTGGCACCGACTTCGCTTGGTACGCCCAGGCGTGCCGTTGTCGGCTGGGATCCGAGCCGGCTGTCGATGGTGCTGGCGGTGTTGGAAGCACATTGCGGCGTGCGGCTTGGCGGGCATGATGTTTACCTTAACGTCGCAGGTGGAATGCGCATTCAGGAGCCCGCGGGTGATCTTGCGGCCGCCGCCGCGCTTGTTTCTTCTCTCGCCAATGCGCCGCTGCCAGCGGATGCGGTCTATTTCGGCGAAGTATCACTGTCGGGCGCCATACGGCCGGTGGCGCAGAGCGCTTCCCGTCTCAAGGAGGCCGCAAAGCTCGGCTTTAGCCGCGCTGTCGTGCCCGAAGCCGCACGCGCTGAAACCGTAGAGCCAGATCTCATCGTTACGGATGTCGCAAACCTCGCCAATCTGGTCGCCGATATTGCCGCCCGAGGCAAAGCGGGCATGACTGCCAAAACTGGTGGACAAAAAACCGGTGACGGGACCGTGGCGCCCCGCTATATACGGCGCGTCAAAACCGGTTAGCTGCTTCCTCGAGCGCCCGACCGCAAGCGCAGAAATGGGCCTAAAATTAAGCACTTAGGGTCGACATTGCCGCCCTGGTCCGGAGCCGCTATGGCTGGCCCGGATTCGCCGTGCTGGCCGGCCGTCATGCGCGTGATGAATCCCCAAAATTTGCGGAGCTCATAAGCTTTCGATGCCGATCACGCTGCTCGACATCATCCTCTTGGCGGTCATGTTGATCTCGGGGCTGCTCGCCTTGATCCGAGGCTTCATGCGCGAAATCCTGTCGATCGGGGCTTGGGGCGTGGCCGCACTGGTCACGCTTTATTCGTATAGCCGGGTACTTCCATTAGCGAAGCAGTATTTCAGCAGTGACATGGTGGCGGCTGGCGTTTCCGCCGGCGGTATGTTCCTCGGCACCCTGCTCATCGTGTCGATTATTACTGCGCGCGTTTCCGACATGGTCCTCGACAGCCGGGTCGGGGCGCTCGATCGCACGCTCGGTTTTCTTTTCGGCCTCGGCCGAGGCTTGATCATCGTCGTCGTTGCATTCCTGTTTTTTGCCTGGCTGGTGCCTGATCGCAGCCAGCCGGACTGGGTACGGGGCGCCAAGTCAAAGGTAGTGCTGCAAAATACGGGACAATGGTTGATGTCGATGTTGCCGGATGACCCCGAAAGCACCATCTTAAAGAGGCTCAAAAAGCCGAAGCCGGATGATCAGGATGCGCCCGACACCAATCCCGACCAGCGGTCGGAACTACCGTTGACGCAACCCAAGGCAAGCGGAACGCAATAGCGATGCAAAACTCCCCTCAGGACCTTGTTTTGACGGCCGATAGGGAGTTCGACCCCAACGCCGACCGCCTGCGAGAAGAATGCGGCGTCTTCGGTATCTTCGGCCACCCTGACGCGGCCGCGATCACCGCGCTTGGGCTTCATGCTCTTCAGCACCGCGGCCAGGAAGCCGCCGGCATCGTCTCCTTCGATGGCAAGCGTTTCCATTCAGAACGCCGCCTCGGCCTTGTCGGCGACGCCTTTGCTCGCCGCGAGGTGATTGATCGTTTGCCCGGCACGTCGGCCATAGGCCATGTGCGTTATTCAACCACCGGCGAGACGATTCTACGCAACGTGCAACCGTTATTTGCCGAGCTCAATGCAGGTGGTTTCGCGATCGGTCACAACGGCAATCTCACCAATGGCATCAAACTTCGACGCGACCTTGTGCACGAGGGTGCCATGATGCAGTCGACCACCGACACCGAAGTGATCCTGCACCTAGTCGCGCGTGCGAGGCGAAATCGCTTCGTCGACCGATTCATCGAGGGCCTGCGGCAACTCGAGGGCGCATATGCGTTCGTTGGCCTCACCAACAAAAAACTGGTGGGCGCGCGTGATCCGCTCGGTATCCGACCATTGGTGGTCGGTAAGCTCGACGGCTGCCCGATACTTGCTTCAGAAACCTGCGCGCTTGACATCATCGGCGCACAATATGTGCGTGACGTAGAAAACGGCGAAGTCGTCATTTTTGATGAAGAAGGCGCCCAATCGCACAAGCCTTTCCCGCCGATGCCGGCACGCCCGTGCATC
>DASSLE010000419.1:0-4447 GCA_035689725.1 Pseudolabrys sp. | reverse complement strand
CTGAAGGCCATGGGCATCGATGCAAACACGCCCGATCCCGCCAATATTAAAATCGAGAAGGACGCGCAAGGACAACTCACCGGTGCGCTTAATGGCGGCGCTTCAATCGGGCTGTTGCGTTCCAAGCTTGGCGAAGTGGCGCGTGACAAGGCAGTCGAGAACGCCCGTCTGCTCATGGCAGACCTCAACAAGATGGGAATTACCGCATTCCAAGATCAAGGCGGCACCGGCGTAAATCCGAACCACATTAAAGCTTTTCAGTCGGCTCACGACTCCGGTCAGATGACCGTGCGTTCGTTTTACAATTATTACGAGGAACCGCGATCGGCCGCTGATGTCGAAGACCTGCTGGGACGCATGCCAGGGATCAAACCGTTTCAGGGGGATGACTGGTTCGACCTCACGGGTTACGGAGAAACGCTTTACTTCCCCATCCATGACGCACTGTTGGCCAAGGCTGCCAATCCATCGGCGGAAGCCCTGCAGCTATGGCAGCGGCTCGGTCTCGGACTGGCCAAGAACGGCCTTCACCTCAACGTGCACGCACAATTGCGCGGAAGCATCGAGGGCTTCCTGACGGCAATGGAAGCCATCAACAAAGAGAAGCCGATCAGGGGCCTTCGCTGGACCTTTTCCCATCTCGACCAAGCCCAACCGCAGGACCTCGAACGGATGAAGCGGCTCAACGTCTATGCCCAGATCCATAGTCGGCCAACTATTCAGGGCGGGCTTATGTTCAAAGTGCATGGCGATCTCACCTACGACATGCCGCCGCTGCGCATGATCCAGGACAGCGGCGTTCCGTGGGGGCTTGGTTCCGACGCGACTGCGGTGACGCCAAGCAACCCATTTTACACTTTGTGGTGGGCGGTCACCGGAAAAATGATTGGGGGCAAGCAGGTACTCAAACAAACCATTACCCGCGAGGAAGCGTTGATTGCACACACGCGCGCCAATGCTCCATTTTTATTCCAAGAGGGCAATCTTGGATCGCTTGCGCTTGGAAAATACGCCGATTTGCTCGTGTTGGACCGCGACTATCTCACAGTGCCGGCGGATGAAATTAAAGATATAAAACCGGTTCTCACGATGGTCGGGGGGAAGATTGTTTACGACGCGAATCGCAAATGAGCGTGTGAACAATCTTGTCCTAATCGCGGAACGGCGTTGCTTAAGGAATTAAACGCGCCAACGGAGTTCTTGAAGGTCCGCTAATGGCACTTAGCGGACATTCCGATTGCGCCCGCCAATGTCCGCTATTGTTGGGGGTAAAGCGGACATGCCGCAATGTCGACCGCCGGCTTGCTCAATGAATTTTTCGAACAGATAAATTCGTTTCGATGAGTTACCGTTGATTTCTCGCGATTTCAGGAAGCGAGCGACTACCGAGCACCCGGGGACGAAATTCTAGCCCAGCGCGGGGCCAAAGCTCCGTTTGCCGACTTAATGACTACTCGTGCTAGGCATCATTTAAAGATGACGCACCTCGCGTCTCCGGCACGAGAGCAAATACGAATACCAGCCCCGTCACGCCAACGCATGCAAGTAACAAAAAAGTAATCGCGGCCCCGGACGTGTCGGCGATAAATCCGGCAAGCGTCGTGCTGAACGAAGCGCCGATGCCAACGGCAGTGCCAATCATTCCTTGAGCAAAATTGAAATGTCCGCTCCCACGCGTTACATCCGCAATGATAAGGGGAACCAGCACGCCAAGTGATGCAGCGGATATGCCATCAAGCAGTTGCGCTGCAATGAGCAAATAAGGGTCGCTTGTCACGGCGAATATTGCAGCACGAACCGACAGCGCGACGAAGCTAAGCAGCAAAAGCGGGCGACGACCCCAGCTCTGCGCCTTTAGTCCGACCTGCGGCGCTATGGCTACGACCACGAATTGCGGTACGAGAATACAGATTGCCAGCACCAAGGCCGCCGTTTCCGGCGCACGCTTCGTCAAAATCCCGGCCAGGATTGGCAACATCGCCGCGTTAGCGAGTTGAAAAAGCATAATGGTGACGGCGAAACTAAGGAGCACGCGGTTGCGCACAAGGCCGGAGATTGCATCAAACCAGGTGCCGACCCCACTTTTGGGGATCCCCCCACGGGCAAGTTCCGGGTCGATTTCAGATGAGGCGATCTGCGCTAGTGCGATGAGTGTCGGAATGCCGAGCGCGGCCGTGAGAAAGAAGATCGCCTGGTTCGAAAAATAGTAGGCGATGCCTCCCGCAACGCCCGCTGCAATCGCATTTCCGAACGACAGGAAGCGAACATTGCGGCCGAGCCTAATGCTAAACAAGGCATGGCCGACGAGGCCAAGGCTCATCGCGACAAGCGTAGGCCCGAGCAATGAACTTGCGATCGCGTGCAGCACTTTAGCAGCGACCACCACGCTAAAGATCGGCCACAATGCAAGCAGGAGGGCGCTAGCGCTAATCGACGCCACCACAAGGGTGGCGAGGAGGCGTTTGGCAGGCATGCGATCCACGAGCGCGCCGGCGGGGATTTGCAATGCCAGACCCGTGATCGTCCCGATCGTCAGAATGAGACCGATGTCGAGCTGCGTCCACGCGACCGATGTCAGATAGGTGGCAACGAACGGACCCCACCCCGTCTGAATATCAGCGACGAAAAAAGCAAACCAATCGAGACCGCAAAGGCTGCGCTGCGACGCCATGGTTCTACGAAGCTTCGTCTATTTCTAGCATTCCAGACAAGTTATGCCTTCAGACCTGCCGGTAGTGCAGTCGAGCAAATTCGAGCTGGTAAGACCGCCAAGACGCTCGGCTTGACCAATCCGTCGGGCGTACTTTCGATCGCCGACGAGATGATCGAATAAAGATGCTAATTGCTGCGGTGCATGAGTCTGCTCCTGGCACAAAGCGGACAACGGGGATCGAAGGTAAAAAGGTGAAAGCATGAGGCCGCCTTTTCAACTCGCCGAGGCAGCACTGAAGCAAGAGCTTGCGGTGCTACAATAGGCGTGTGGACTACGAACTCGCCAAAAGCCTGATGGATGCCGGATTTCCGCAGATCGGAAAAGGTAACTTGATTGGTTCGCTGAACAAGCTTGTCTGGCGAAGTGGCGATCGTGTCTATGTTCCCACCCTCGAAGAACTCATAGAGGCGTGTGGAAAGAATTTTGGCTCTCTTGATAAACAGCATGACGGGTGGCTCGCCTCTGCGAATTACGATCAGAGTTGCTTTGCGGAAACCCCTGCCGAAGCCGTCGCCCGCTTATGGCTCGCGCTTCAAAAACGATGATCGCCATGAAGGCACAAAGGTAAAAAGGTGAAAGCGTGAGACCGCTGTTTAGTAAGTAGTCACAACTAAGACATCTGCCGATGGCGTAATCACATGGTAACATGGCGTAATCACACGGTAACAAGGTGAGAAGGCTACACGCTCTCTCGTGTGCCGGAGGCTGGTTGTGCAAAACTAGGAACTAATGTGCGCCATGAGTCTAGTATATGTGGGATTGACCTTCGGCGAGACGCATGGACACTTCACTTTCCCGCCTTGTCACACGTGTAGCCTATGCTGCTCGCCAGCTGCCGCGCGTCGCTTGGTATGTTGGGCACAGTCTTGCCCTGCGCCGGCTCTCCGAGGCCACGCGTCGCCAAGAGGGTCAGAAAGCGCGGCGTCGCCCCCGTACCGGTTTGCCCGTCCCGGATCGCAATAAGATCTACGCAGACATGGCTGCGCTTTTTCTGCAAGACCTCGCCAATATCGAAGCCGGAGTTTACCCGCTTCCTGTCGATCGTGATGGGTCCTTGGCTACGCGACTTCACCGCTCTCGACTTTTCTTCGAGGACCTCCCCAACATTCACCGGCGCCGGAAGCGTCGCGCCAATTCCGAAGTCCTGACTGAGGAAACACGGGGAAAGCGGCCCCGCTATTATCTGCAGAATTTCCATTTTCAATCGGGCGGCTGGATGACGGACGATTCGGCCGAGCGGTATGACACCCAGGTCGAAGTCCTCTTTAATGGCACAGCCAATGCCATCCGGCGGCAGGCATTGCCACAGCTCCGCGAAATCTTTGCTGGTCGGGACCAGCGCAAACTGAAGCTTCTTGATATTGGCTGCGGGACTGGACGATTTCTTGATTCTGTTAAACAAGCGTGGCCCCGGCTTCCGATGCTCGGCTTGGATATGTCGGAAGCTTATATCCGACATGCGAAACGCCATTTGAAGCGCTGGGTATGGATGCGTTTTATTGTTGGCAAGGCAGAAGCAATTCCACTACCCGACAACAGCCAAGACGCTGTGACCAGTATTTTCCTGTTTCATGAGTTGCCACCGAAAATCCGGCGCCGTGCACTTAGCGAATGTTTCAGAGTTCTTAAGCCGGGTGGACGGCTAGTGCTCGTTGACTCGCTCCAGCGCGGCGATCGGCCAGACTATGAAGGGCTCTTAGAACTGTTTCCGCAGAATTATCATGAGCCGTATTA
>DASSLE010000418.1:0-7252 GCA_035689725.1 Pseudolabrys sp. | reverse complement strand
ACCGATAGCTCAACAGTCTGAGCAAAATTCAACTTCGACCGAGAATCTGCCGTTACGGAAGCACACTCCGCTCGGCTGCGAGCCGGCCTTCAGCCCGGTCACTGACCCGGCACGAGCGCATAACCTTAGGTACTGCCTAACGTGACATTACGCAGTGGCAGGGACAGTGAATCGAATACGATTGCGCCGTATTCCTTCATCAACAAATGTGCGCCAATCTCAGCTTCCTTGGTAACCACCCTGACGAAGATGCGGGTTATGGTCATCGCAAGGCCAATGAGAAGAACACCCCAAGTTGACTCAGCATATTTGAGCCTGTCAGGTTCAACGATAAGATCGGCGGTCATAATGGCAATTACGCCATAAAGAACCGAGGCGATGCGCGGCGCCATAACGCGGCGTTGCTCCGACCAGTTAGATGAAGATTTCGCCATCTGAGATCACGTCACAACATATAGCCAATTGAGTCGACCGCTGAGCCTTATGGCGCCATATACCGCAGCCCGCCAACGCAGATGTCCGCCGAGAACGCCCGTCCGATCGCGACTATGCCGATGCGGCGCAAACGACGAACACCGAGGGCAATATCGGTGCGGTAAGGTGTGAAATCTTGAAAACGGAACTGAACCGTCTGCCATTGTGGACCAGCCCGAAAGCTCTGGCGATATGATTGCCAAGGTTGCGTGAGATCGTCGGTACGTAGATGAATATTGTATTCCTCGCCATTGCCGAAAACGTCGAGTTCTACACCAGCCCAGTTACGAGCGTCTTTGGCTTTTCCCTCGGGCATGAGGTCGATGGCAATCTGAACAAAGCCACCTTTATTTTCCAAACTGACATCGCCGCGCATGCGAATCGCCGGTCGGCCAGCTACCACCTCGCGCATCATTGAACCGTTAGATACGCCACCCATGACTTGATCAGTAAAGAGTTGCCAGCGAGTACCTACTGTAGATAGAGGTGGCTCGCGGCTAAGGTCATCAATGACGGCCAACTTCACGTTCATAGTGTCGCCTCGCCGTACCACAAATAGGGTCGTTGCCGCGCCGCAAACCAGCGTTATGAACTCGCGGCGTTTCATTCGATCACCTCGTCGGCGCGGGCAAGCAACGTCGGCGGGGCGAGCACATGTCTAATTAGTCAGCCGTAACTTTTTGTAGCTCTTACAAGCTTGTAGAGGCCGACATCGAGGGCGCTGATGTCAAATCCGACCTGGCAATAGGCCAGGTAGTAGTCCCACATTCGCTTGAAGCGCTCATCGAATCCCAAAGCTTTGATGTATGGCCACGCATCCTGAAATCTAGTTCGCCATTGTTCGAGCGTGCGCGCATACCCTCCGCCAAAAAATTCCTCGGAGACCAGTAGAAGGCCAGCTTCGCCCGCTTTTCGTTCGATGATCTGCGTTGTCGGCAGCATGCCACCGGGAAAAATGTATCTCTGAATAAAATCTGGCCTGCGTCGATAATTTTCAAATCGGTCCTCATCGATGGTGATTACCTGCAGCACAGCGATCCCGCCCGGGCGTAGTCTGTCTCGTAATTTCTCGAAGTATGTCGACCAGTAAGCCTCGCCGACGGCTTCAAGCATTTCGATAGAAACAACCCGGTCGAAAGTACCGTGCACATCGCGATAGTCCTGTAAACGCAGGTCACAGCGGGCGGTACTGATGTCGGCCTGAAGGCGGTGCTTCGCGTAGGCCAATTGCTCGGCTGAGAGCGTCACACCAGTCACGGTGCATTCGCACTTCTGAAGCAGTCGTTCGACGAGCCCTCCCCAGCCACAGCCAATCTCAAGCACCCTGTCTCCAATGTTTGGCTCAAGCAGAGTGAGCACGCGATCAATTTTTGCCTCTTGTGCTTCCTCTAGAGTCTGATTCGCCGACGAGAACATCCCCGCAGAATAGGTCAGGCCAGCATCGAGCCATCGTTCGTAGAATTCGTTGCCCAGATCGTAATGCGCGGCAATATTCCGCCGGCTGCCACGGCGTGTGTTGCGGTTGAGCGCATGGCGAAGCCTGAGCCCAAATCGCGGCAAGCGCAGAGCCTTCATTGGCTCGACCATTGAGTTGTTTCGACACGCAAGCGTCAGCAGAGCCGCGAGGTTCGGCGAAGACCATTCCCCCGCCATGTAGGCTTCCGCAAACCCGATATCCCAGCCGGTAACCAAGCGTCCAAGGAAACGCCAGCTGTGGATGACTAGGCGGCCCTGCGGGCCCGGCCGACAGCCGCCGAACACTAGCCGATCTCCACTTGGGGTCTCGATAGTGAGCTCGCCGCACTCCAGCCTTCCCAGCACCAGTCTCAAGAGCCTGCCGAAGAACGAAGCCGGGAAACCGAACGACCACGAACCAAGCGACTGGGTGAAGACATGCTCATGCTGAACAGACATATTTCTTCAATCCAATGGTGCTGAAGTTGCGGGAACGATCGTCGTTGCGTGTTCGGGCGGTGCCGGTCGCCGGTGAAGTCGGATGCGCTTGGCCCAGAGTTTCAGCGCCTCCCAATGGATCGCAGCTGAAACCTTGAGCGTAATCGCGGGAATCTGCAGAAAAACGCGACTGAGATTGCGATCGGTAAGAGGCTCACGAGTGCCAGCGAGCACAGCGCTCAGAATCGGGCCTTCGGAAGCGGTGGCAGAAATTCCAACGACAATGCGCTCGTCCGGCCCGGTGATCCGGAAATCGTAACGCATGTCCATATCCAGGAACGGCGAGACATAAAACAGCTTCTGGCATTGCTGGTGAAGCAATCCGCTCTGATCTTTGACCCTAATCACATAGCTGTGGCGCTCAGCAAATGTGTTGTGCACTTGATAGACAATCGCAGCGAGCGCGCCGCCTGCACGGTAACAGAAGAAGATGCTAAGCGGATTGAAGCAGTAGCCGAGGGTACGCGGCATGCAAAGCAGTTGAATTCTACCGTCGGCGAGTTCGATTCCCGCCTCGATAAGTTGGCGTTCGATTTGAACACGAAGCGGCGTTGCAGTGCCGTCGCCATGGTCAGTGTCGTAAAAGCTGAACATATTTGGCCGGTTATGCGAGAACCATCTCAACCGGCTGGAAAGCTCGGAAAGCTCATCGAGATCGATCAGGAACCAGAACGCTCGGTAGCGGAAGTGGTGCATTCGGGGCTGCATTCGGCGATGCATCACCGATCCAACATAGAGCGACGAACAAGGCGTCATGTCAGCAGCTCCGGTGAGTTCGCCTCGGTCGTCCTCGACGTGAGAACGATACGTCCAGACTCGTTGGGCACCTGCCAGGGTCGACGCACATCACCAAGCTGCTCGGCGACAGCAAGTCCCGCCTGCAATCCGTCTTCGTGAAAACCCGCGCCGAAATAGGCGCCGCAATACCAGGTATTCCGATCGCCTTGCAGCAACCACAGTCTTTGTTGCGCAGCGATAGCCTTCGCATCGAAGATCGGATGGTCGTAAATTCCACTGTAGAGCAATGTCCCAGCCCGCGGCGGCCGCGTTGGGTTTAGGGTGACAAACAGCGGCTTTTCGCTCTCAATGTTTTGTAGACGGTTCATCCAATAGGTCACGCAGACGCCATCACGCACGGCATCGCGGGAACCGATATAATTCCAACTTGACCAAACTGCCCGCCGCTTCGGCATGAAAGTGTCGTCGGTGTGCAGCACCGCGAGATTGCGGCTGTAGCGGAAAGCGCCGAGCAGATTCCGCTCCTTAGGGCTCGGATCCGCGAGCATCTTCAGCGACTGATCCGCATGACTCGCCAACACCACATGGTCGTAGCGTTCCGAATGGCCTTTCGAGTCCGTGACAACGACTTCATTGTTCATGCGACGCACTTCGCGGACGCCCGTATCCAGCCTGATCCTGTCTGCGAAAGTATCGGTCAGCCGATTGACATAGTTCCGGCTGCCGCCGACGACCGTCTCCCAGGCAGGGCGCTGCTTCAGTTGCAACAGGCCATGGTTGTCATGGAAGCGGATGAATGCAGCGGCTGGATATGACAGCATTTCTGCGGGCGACGCCGACCAGATTGCGCTCGCCATCGGCAGAAGGTGATCGTCGCGAAACGCCTCACCGTATTTTCCCATCTTCAGATAGTCGCCGAGACTAAAGTTTTCGCCATCGATCAAGTCGGTATCGATTGGCGCATGCCGGTAGAAGCGTACAAGATCCGCGAGCATCGACCAGAAGCGGGGCCGGATCAGATTGCGGGGCTGTCCGAAAACCCCCGATATGCCGCTACCGGAGTATTCAAGCGCCCCGTTGTCCATTGAGACGCCAAATGACATGTTTGATACCTGGGTCGGCACCTTGAGCCATTCGAACAGCGCGGTCAGGTTGGGATATGTCCGCCGGTTGAAGACGATAAAACCGGTATCGACGGGAATGCTGCGCCCTCCGACCGATGCTAGGATTGTGTTGGAGTGGCCGCCGATACGGTCGGCGCGCTCGTAAACGGTCACATCGTGGCGTTGACTTAAAAGCCAGGCCGCGGACAGCCCGGAGATTCCGGTTCCGACAATTGCAAACTTGAGACGAATATCGGTGGGCATGCTGCTCGTTTATCCATTAAGGCTTTGCAAGACGTATTTTCCGGGCCGCAAGGCCAGGCGCGCTTGGATACCTCGGAAACGATCAATTCAGCCGGTTGGATCACCTCCTGCTGTTCCGCATCAGGGTGATCCAAAAGGCGGTTCTCTTCGTTTTTCAAACGATGCATCTCGCCGTTCAAAAGCAAGCTCCGCTGATTGCGCGTATGGTCCCTCAATTGCGGCGACTGGCGCTATCACAGGATCGTGCGCGGAGGAGCCCACTGCAGATGCCCTCTGAAAGCGAGCTCGCCACAGATCGAACGGAATGGGGACCTCTGATCCGTTCGATCGCGACACAGCAGGACCGCACCGCCTTTGCCGTCCTGTTTGAGTATTTCGCCCCTCGCATTAAAGCCTTCATGCAGCGTTCCGGTGCCAGCGAGGCGAAAGCCGAGGAAATGGCTCAGGAGACGATGCTGGCTGTCTGGCGGAAGGCCGGATTGTTTGACCCGGCGAGCTCCGGCGCTGCGGCCTGGATTTTCACGATCGCCCGTAATCTACGCATTGATGCGCATCGGCGCGAACGCCGCGGCGGTGTGATCGAGACCTCGGATGCCGAAATCGAGTTCCAAATCGACGATTCCCCGCAACCCGACTCGCGTCTGGCTGCAGCGCAGTCGGAAGAGCGGATCCGTTCCGCGCTTGCGAAGTTGTCTGCCGACCAGATGCGCGTTGTCGAGTTGTCGTTTTTCGAGGAAAAAGCGCACGCTGAAATCGCAAAAATTCTGGGAATTCCATTGGGCACAGTCAAGTCAAGGTTGCGCCTCGCTATGAGCCGGCTTCGCACTCTGCTGAGTGAACTATCATGAGTATTGAACACCACCCCACCGATACGATGTTGGCGGCTTTCGCGGCCGGGACGCTCGACCATGGACAGCACGTTGCGATCGCCACGCATCTCGTTTCCTGCCCGCAATGCCGCAGCTTCATGCGTTCAATGGAGCACGTCGGCGGATCGGTACTGACGAGCCTCCCGCCTGCTGTGATGTCGAATGACGCGTTGGCCAAAGCCGAAGCCAGGTTGAACGAGCCGGTGCTACCGGCCGTGGCTGATTTGTCACCCACGGTGCCCGAGACCGAGGTTCCTGGATTACCGAAATTCGTGCGTCGCTACCGGTTCGGAAATTGGAAGTGGATCGCGCCATCCGTACATTTGCGGCCCATCATGCTGCCCTATGCCAGCGATACGCGGGTCTTTCTGCTCAAGTCCGGTCCTGGGACAAGGATGCTTGAGCACACTCACACCGGGATCGAGATGACGTGCGTCCTCTGCGGAGCGTTCAGCCAGGATGGTGCCCACTATGGCCCCGGCGATTTCGACCTGGGCGATGAGACGGTCGAGCATCAGCCGGTTGTCGAGCCTGGACAGGATTGCATCTGTCTCGTGGCGATGCGGGGCGAACTCCGCCTCAAGGGCATGATCGGGCGAATTATGCAACCATTTATACGCTTGTGAGCTGAGCTGGTGGGCCTCATTCAGCTCACTATCGCCACATTTTTTGTCAGCACCGGGCTGGTTTCGATCATGGCGTTGGCCTGGCACTTCCAGCAGAAAAGCGGAAATTCAGGCTGGGTCGACGTAACGTGGTCCTTTGGCGTGGGCGGCGTTGCGTCCGTCACCGCGGTTCTGCCCTTTGGATATGACTGGCCGCACTGGAGGCAGATAGTAGTAGCGATCCTTGCGGCATCGTGGTGCCTGCGGCTAGGCCTCCACATCGCTAGGCGCACTAAAGCTGTGACCGATGATCCACGCTATCGTAACCTGATCACGCAATGGGGCAGCGATGCGCCGCGCCGCATGTTCTGGTTCTTGCAGTCGCAAGCAGCCGTCGGGGTTGTCCTTGCGCTCTCGGTAGTCCTGGCGGCGCACAACCCAAATCCAGCATTACGCTTACAAGACCTTGTCGGGCTGATAGTACTTGTTGCTGCTATCGTCGGCGAAGCCATCGCCGACCATCAATTGCGAACTTTCAAGGCCAATGCCGCGAATCGAAAAACTGTTTGTGACATTGGCCTTTGGAGCTGGTCACGCCATCCGAACTACTTCTTCGAATGGCTGTCTTGGGTTGCCTATCCGATCATCGCGATCGACTTTTCTGGCCATAACCCCTACGGCTGGCTCGCGTCAGCAGCACCGATCTGCATGTACTGGGTTCTGGTATACGTATCAGGCATTCCGCCGCTCGAAGAGCACATGCTCCGCTCTCGCGGCGAAGCATTCCGCGCTTATCAACAACGCACGCCCGCCTTTTTCCCGTTTCGATTGTCACGGTAAATAAATGCTCACCGACGCGAACGGCACGACTAGCAAATATTGAGATGTCAGGCGGCGCTAACCAGCCTGCTCACGACCCAGACGGTCGCAGTCGACGTAACGGCCCCAAGGATAGTGCCCCAGGCAACATCGACGACAGTCAGTTGAAGGGTCCAGTTTCGAAGCGTTGCGTAGTTCGTCAGATCGTAAGTCGCGTAGGTAAACAACCCGAATAGGGCGCCGTACACAGCGGCCGTCATTAGTGAGCCGCTCCTAAGCGCGGGACTGATTGCAAAGATCAACAGGCCAATCGGGTAAATTGTATAAAATACGATTGCTGGTGGCAGGTTGACGCCCGATATAGCGATGTCACCGAGCGTAGGCCGGTAGAAGCGCGGCGCCATAGCCCCCAGCCAAACCATGTCGG
>DASSLE010000417.1:0-2986 GCA_035689725.1 Pseudolabrys sp. | reverse complement strand
GGCTCACCGTCGACATTGCAAGTACTCCTCATTGCAAGTACTCCTCATTTTGAGAGAATGGTGCGGCTGGCCCGCTTACCAGTATTGCAAAGACCCCGAGCTGATGATGCTCGGGGTCTTGGTAGCTCTGATTGAGGCAGGAAGGTCTACACGCTCACCAGAATCTGTAGTTCACGCCGACCAAAACAGTGGCCTCCGTCGCTTTTACGCTGCCGGTGCAGACGACGCACTCGAATACTGTATTATCGACTGCAAAGTTCTTCGTGCCGAAGTCCATCCAATTGCCTTCCAGGAATGCAGACCAGTGCGGCGCGAACATCCATTCGACACCACCGCCGACTGTCCAGCCTGATCTGGTCTTGGAGGTTTGGCCAATTTGATCACCACCAAAGGTGAGGTTAGTACTGGTGTGAGCCCACGCCCCGCCACCCTGGAAGTAGAGCAACCAAGTCGGTGCCACTGCATAGCCGAGGCGGCCCGTCAGGGTGTCGAACCATTGGTTATTGAAGTTAGCTACAATTTGGTTCCCGAATTCGTCTGTGATTGTTCGACTTCTTTTGTTGGTCGTCCCGTCAAACATGTTGCGGAAGCCAATCACCCACCCGCCGGCCCATTGATAATCGCAGCCGATCTGACCGCCACCGGCAAAGCCTGAACCGTTGTTGGTGATGTCGCCACCGAAGAAATCATTTGCTTCCACTCTGGCTTGGCCGAATGCCCCGCCGATGTTGGCGCCGATGTAGCATCCGGTCCAGGTATTGGAGGCGGCGCCGGCGGTATATAAGCCGGGGGCGCCTTGCGCGGCAGGTCGGCTGCCAATGCGGGCCCCACAGCCAGTGCTGCAAATGCTGCGCTTGAAAGCAAGAGCTTTTTCATGTCTGAAACCCCCATTTGTAGAAGTAACTTATTAAAGGGCCACTTTGGCCCTTCAAGTAATCCCAGCAGTTTTTCTGCATAAAATCTAATTTTCAATGGAGTTGTAACATTTCCGCAACAACTGTTATTTTATGGTTCTTCTGTTGCCTCGCTGGGCTCGGAAACCGTTGTGTCGTTGTAGCACGTACACTTCTAGCCGCTCGAGCGCTGCAGCACCTTGAAGATGTTCTGAACACCGACATGACCGACGAAATTGCTTGCTCACGGGTCGTCGCCTGCCCGATGAGTGCGCACGCAGTCACTTCAAAATCGATGCCACATTAAGTAAGCACGGGCGCGGCGTGCCCATGCCGGTATCGTCTTGGCGTTTTGCATCGATGCGGTTTTGGACGACGCTTGTGATTCCTGTTGGCGGTGCGCCGTTTCGTGGCCGGAATAACCACATCGCCGGAATTAACGTGGTAATGATGAAAGGGGAGGATCTACTCATGCGGGCTACTCGTGCGCTCGCTATTGCTCTCATTGCAGTCGCCATTAATGCCGCTGCTGGAGGACAGGGCTGGAGTCAGGCCTATCCCACTCGCACCATCCAGTTGATCGTTGCCTATGCCGCGGGTGGCACCGGCGATATCGTCGCACGTTCGGTGTCAGACAAGCTCGGTGCCGCGCTCGGCCAAACGGTGGTGGTCGAGAATCGCGCTGGCGCCAGTGGCTCGATCGGTGCGCATTCGGTGACCACCGCCGCGCCCGACGGTTATACGCTACTGGTGGGGCAAACCGGGGAAGTTGCGGTCAATCAGCATTGGCTTAAAGGCCTTAACTACGACCCGGACAAGGATTTGATGCCAATCGCGCTCGCAGCCGTGGTGCCGCTCGCGCTCGTGGTGCCGGCGAAGGCGCCATATTCGACTTTGCCTGAATTCCTGACAGCGCTGAAAGCCAAGCCGAAGATGACTTTTGCATCCGCGGGTATTGGCACTCCCGGTCACTTCGCAGGTGAGCTGCTCAAATTGCAATTCGACGACAATCTGACCCATGTCCCCTACAAAGGCGCCGGGCCCGCGCTCAATGACGTGATTGGCAATCACGTCGATTTTTATTTCCCGGGATTTCCGGCGGCTGCACCGCACGTCAAGGGCGGTACCGTGAAGATGTTGGCGCTCTCCTCGGCCAAGCGCTCGCCCGCCGCGCCCGATGTCCCCACGGTCGCCGAAGTGACAGGTATCCGGGACTATGATTTCACGCTGTGGGCCGGCTTTTTCGCGCCGCGCGGGACACCGCAGGCAGTCATCGACCGGCTGAACAAGGAGATCAATGCAGTGATCGTTCAGCCTGACGTCAAGGCGCACCTGGAAGACGCAGGCGCTGTCGTTACGCCCATGTCGGTCGCCCAGTTCAAGGATTTCGTACAGGGCGAGAGTGCGAGGTATCTCCGCGTCATCAAGCAGACAGGCGTGACCTCCCAATAACGCAGCACCGCCTGCGGTTCAGCCGCTGTTAGGTCTTCGGGTCCCGATAGCTCCGAATCCTTGATTTTTCAGCCATTTCCGCTTGACTTAGCGGGGTCCCGCCGATACATACCCGACACTTTTCGGCAGGCGGTGAGCTTCGCTTGCTCGGAACGGCCGCCCAGCTAATCCTTTGAGAGTGTTGCGTTTTCTCGAAGCTTGGCCGGCGCATCGCCTCGACGAATGAAGCTCAGACGCTGCCTCTGACAGCACCTGTCAGACTTTAAGAGTGAACGGCCGCGGTGCTTAACCGTAGCGTGGCTGTCCGAACGGAAGAGCGCCCTGCCGCACTTTGGCGGATGGCGCGATTTCGTTTTGCGCGTGGGAAAGCACGCAAACCAAAAAGCGCACGGGGGAACCCGCGTGCGCGAATGCCGGGGCGACAAGCCCGAAACGACGCGGACGAGGGTGATGTCCGCGACAGATGTAGAGGGGCGGCGCGGACGATTCCGTTCTCGCGTTTATCCCACGAACGAAGGTAGCGAAGGCCAACGATGCCGACGATTAACCAGCTGATTGCCAAGCCGCGGCACCCGCTCAAAGCGCGCAACACGGCGCCGGCGCTTGAATCCTCGCCGCAGAAACGCGGCGTGTGCACGCGC
>DASSLE010000416.1:0-7003 GCA_035689725.1 Pseudolabrys sp. | reverse complement strand
TCCGGTACCACGACCACATCGCTTGTCATAACACGTTCGGCGATGGGACGACGGTCGCCCGCCTCAAACTGGCTGCCCTTATAGACGTCAAATGAAATTTGCCCGGCCGGAACGCGCACATCGCCGACCTTACCTTCTATGCGCAGTCCGCCGGCCGGCAGATCAAATTCTTCACGTACGCTCGTCCCGTGCAAGTCGATTGGTTTAATAGCGGTGGCGAGCCCGAACCCCACATGCACGATGTAGGCGCCAGCGGGAAGCACAAGCGTCGGGGTCGGAGATTTGTCTTCCTTTACCAGTTTGAAATTTCCGTTCGCGTCGGCCTTGGCGCCGTAGACCCGCCATGTCAGGCCACCGCCAATCGGCAGTGCGTCTTTGCCAAAGCGCGCGCTGAGTGCAAGCGCCACCTGCCCGGCTGGCACCATTGGAATCGACGCAGTCGTGTTGGTGCTGCCCGAATTCGGCGCTACCGATTGCGCTGGAGGAGTCGACGGGATCGGCAGGTTGCTTGGTCCGAAGATATCGCCGCGTGTTGCCGGCACTGGCGAGATCAGACCCGTCGATGGCGTAGCCGAAAATAATGAGTTCTGCGCGATGGCCATCGGTGAATGGATTGTAGCGAAGACGAGCACAACTGCCGGCCGTAGCCGGCCGCACAGAACGGCGGTTGCAGGTGTCCAATTCATAGCGTGGTTGTTTTCGGCCGGAATCGAGGCGATTTCAAGCCAACTGCCCCCGTTGTTTGTTACCGCGGTAACGCTGTGCTAGGCGCAACCGCGCGTTTTTCACGAGGCCGCCAATGCCTGACGCTTTAGAGCTGTTAAAGACCCGCCGTTCAGTCAAACCAATTGAATTAAACGGCCCCGGCCCGACGGCGTCGGAAATTGAAACGCTGCTACGGATCGCTTCGCGGGTACCGGACCATGGAAAGCTTGCGCCTTGGCGATTCATCATATTTGAGGGCAATTCCCGTTCCGCCGCCGGCGAAGCCATTGCCTCCGCATTTCGCGCCGATCATCCGGACGCTACTCCCGATCAAATAGACTTCGAGCGTAACCGGCTCGCGCGCGCGCCACTGGTGATCGCAGTAGTCAGCCGCGCCGGGCCGCATGTGAAGATTCCGGAATGGGAGCAGCTACTCTCGGCTGGTGCCTCGGCCATGAGCCTGGTATTCGCCGCACATGCAATGGGCTATGCCGCGAGCTGGATCACCGAATGGTACGCCTATGACCGGCGCGTGCTGGATGTTCTTGGTCTTGCAGCCAACGAGCGCATTGCCGGTTTTGTGCACATAGGACGTCCGGCCAGGCCCCCGGAGGATCGTGAACGCCCAAATCTAGCCGCTATAATCACACGGTTTGGGGTTTGAGGAACCAATCGTTCAGCGTGGCATTTAACCCTTACGTAATCCGGCGCGCGCACACTTCCTGTCACGTTTCGGTCACAAGACTCCGCCAGCACTCTTTGGATTGCTGGTTTGACGCTCTCGGCGGGAGACGGCGACGAGCGGGAATAAGGAGAAAACGGTCTTGGTGTTCGAGGGCTTATTCGCGCGAGCGCGCAATGGCGACCGTGCGGCGGAAGCCACCACACAGCCGCAATCACAACCGGCCCCTACGCGTCCAACTATCGGTCTGGCGCTCGGCGGAGGTGCCGCGCGCGGCTTTGCCCATATCGGCGTGATGCGTACTCTGCTGGCGCACGGCATCGTACCTGACGTGATTGTCGGTACATCAATCGGTGCCGTGGTGGGCGGCTGTTATGCCGCTAAGGAAATGGACAACCTGGAAAGCTGGGCGCGCACCCTGACCGTGCGCGGAGTCCTCAGCTATCTCGACATCAGCTTGTCGGGCTCTGGCCTTATCAGTGGCGGCCATCTCGCGAACCAGCTTGAATCCGGGCTCAAGGACAGTCGCATCGACGATTTGCCGATTCGTTTCGCCGCGATTGCGACAGAATTCAGCACCGGCCATGAGATATGGCTCACGCGCGGACGGCTCAGTAACGCGCTGCGCGCGTCCTATGCTCTGCCGGGAATTTTCCCGCCGGTCCTGATCGGTGGCCGTTGGCTGGTGGATGGGGCGCTGGTCAATCCAGTGCCGGTCTCAGCCGCGCGCGCACTCGGTGCGCGGCTGGTGATCGCAGTCAATCTCAATGCCGATCTTTTCGGGCGCGGAACGATTATTGCGAGCCACGGCTCCGATGACAGCGACCTTGTCAGCGCGCAAGCCAAGCCCAACGGCGGCTTGCGTAGAATGTTTAGCGGCGAGCGTTCGCTTCGCCGGCAATTTTTCGGCCAGCGTGGACGCCCCGGTCTGCCGACCGTCATGGTCGAAGCCTTCAATGTGATGCAGGATCGTATCACTCGCGCGCGGCTGGCCGGTGATCCGCCCGACGTGCTGGTCAGCCCGCGGCTCGGCAGCGTTGGCTGGTTTGATTTTCACCGGGCCGGCGAAGCGATCGAGATCGGCGCCGAGGCCGCCGAAAAAGCCATCGGCGTGGTCAGCGAGGCGGTCACCGCGCTGTCACAGCCGAACAACGGCGCAGCAAGCTAGGCCGAACCCTACGCGGTGCGAATATAGTCGCGCATTGCCTCAGATTCGCTCTCGATCTCCTCGACGCGTTGCTTCACCACGTCGCCGATAGAGATGAGGCCAACCAACTGGCTCCTTGCGATCACCGGCATGTGGCGGAATTTTCCGGCCGTCATACGTTCCATGATACTCGCGACCGAATCGTCCTCGCCGCAGGTCGCGACATCGCGCGTCATAACCTGACCGACCGGCAATGCGAGCGCATCAGCACCGTGTTCGGACAGTGCCCGCACGATATCGCGTTCCGACAAAATGCCGGCAAGGCGACCTCCCGCGCCACGGATCACGACTGCACCAATGCGATGCGCGGAGAGCAATTTCGCCGCCGTTGCCAAATCGGCAGTCGGTTCGATGCAAGTGATGTTGCCGCCCTTGGCGGCCAGAATCGCCTTGACGTTCATGGCAGCCTCCCTGGCGCATGATTGTTTTTCAGCGAGCATCATGCGCAACCTTGGTTGCGGGCAGACCCGCTCCCCAAGCATAAGCAACGATCCCGCCGTCTTGCTAGTTCCGTCAAGACGCAAATGTGTGAGGACAGACCTGCGCGATCGAATTGGCTAAAGCTGCGTTGCAGCAGAATCGTCGAATTGCGATAAATTCGACGGCGGGTCGAACCAGGAAAACAGCAACAGCCCCGCGAGAAAGCCGCCGATATGTGCCTGCCAGGCTACCGTCTGCTCGCTGCCGGTAATCGGAAGCGAGCCGATACCAAACAAGATATTGATACCGAACCAGACAACGAGGAAAAGCACGACACGCGCATCCGTTAACACGCCGCGCAGCGGAATGGCCGGTACGCGATAGGCGCTCTCGTCGGTTCGCCCCAAGAGCCCGAGTGGCCCACCACGTTGGAACGCAAAACGCATCGCGGCCGCCATGGTGCCGGAGATCGCTGCCGACGCGCCGATCATGGGAAATTGCTCGCCTGCATGCGTGGCCAGATGCAGAGCGGCTCCCGCCACCGAGGTCGCGGTAAGAAATGCCAGAAAGCGAGGCGCGCTGAAGCGGCGCGCGACCGCGCTTCCGAACGGCAGCAGCCACACCGCATTGACGAGGAGGTGCGTCCAGTCGGCGTGTATCAGCGCGTAGGTAACGAACGTCCATACATCCGCGCCACCACCCGGCAGCGCGCCACCGAGCATAACCGAACTGTCATAACGCGCCGGAATGAAAGCGAAGCTAAGCAGAAATTCGATGTCTTGCTGCTCGCTGAATACAAGCGTGCGCACCACATGAATAAGCACCAGCACAGCCAGAACTGCGACGACAACCGGAGGTATGTTGAAAAGCGGTTCGCGTTTCACGAGCAGACCCGGTGGAAACCATGAATTACGCCGCTTTGCTGCCCAGCCGCAAGGTGGATTGGCGCGCAACAAAGGCTAAAGGGAGGGCTTTCGCCCTCCCTTTAGCCGCGTTGCGGGGTTATCGCCGCGCCTTTACGGCTTGGTCACATCCCCTCGCCTCCCCGGGCTCTCAATTCCAGAACCGGTGCGCCAAGACTGGCCACCGGCCTTCCACATGGATCGACGCAGACCATAGAAGGCCTCGCACGCGCTGCCAATGCGACTCTCATTTTAACGCTAATTGCCGGTCGGTATTGGAACGGACGAATGCGTCACGTACCCTGCTCTATATATACGCAATGTTGCGGCAAGACGGCCGGCGCGGCTGTCCCGATCGGAGACAGAGGCGAGACGACCGCGTCGCGGCAGGTGCCGCAATGAAACACGCTGCAACGCGTGAATTGTTTGACTATTGGAACCGGCGGCGAGGTCGGCGCTCCGCACCCGCGCGATCCAATATCGATCCAGCCGATCGACTGTGAAGATTATGTGCTGCTCAAGCGCCGTATGCTGATGCAGGCGGGCTGGCCGCGCGAGGCGCTGCTCGTCACCGTGGTGCGCGACAAGAAGGGCGACGGCCACGCCGTCCTCAACGGTCAAGACCGATCGCGGCGAATTCATTCTCGATAATCAAGAGCCCCGGGTCCTGCCTTGGACCCAGACCGGCTACCGCTTCGTGAAAAGGCAGTCGCAGACCGACCCGAACTTGTGGGTTTCGCTTGGCGAACCACGCGCAGCACCGGCCACGGTTTCGGCGCGCTGACAGGAAAGGAATTCGCGTTCCCGGTCACGTCCCCACCCCTCCTCGTCCCCAGACCGGGTTCGCGAGCGGCCCGGCCTCCCCCAAGGTCCGGCCGCACATATTTTGGGAGCCTTCCGCCGTTTCCATCGTTGGACCGGATCGAGGCGATCCGCTGATGACGCAGGGGCGCGCTCCGGATGAAAAGGTGGTGCGCAAGCAGTTCTCGCAGAAAAGGATTGTCGATCTCACTGCCGCGGCGGTCGCGATCAATACCTAGAACAGGATTGCAATTGGATTCCTATTTCGCCGCAGGTCGAAAGCAATAAGGCAGCGGCATAACCTCAGCCGGTCCGCTTTAATCCTTTTGTGTATCGCTTCCAGCGCTGCACATAAATGTCGGCGCCGGCGCGGATCATCGAAACGGCTTTCTCGTCGAGCGTACGAATTGCGCGCGCGGGCGCGCCCACAATCAATGAATTGTCGGGAAAGCTCTTGCCTTCGGTGACGACGCTGCCGGCGCCGACAAGAGAATTCTTTCCGATCTTGGCACCGTTGAGCAGGATCGCGCCCATGCCGATCAATGAATTGTCGCCCACCGTGCAGCCGTGAAGGATAACATTGTGGCCGATGACGCAATCGCAGCCGATCGTCATGGGAAATCCCGGATCGGTGTGGAGTATGGAATTGTCTTGGATCTGCGACCGCTCGCCAAGCTCGATCCATTCATTGTCGCCGCGTAAAACCGCGCCAAACCAGACACTCGCTTCCCCTTTAAGCCGTACACGGCCGATCAGCACCGCGGTATCGGCGACGTAGTATTGGCCCTCGGCGGGAAATTCCGGCGCTTGTCCATCGAGCTCATAAATCGCCATTCCCGCCACTCCGTATTAAGGCTGGCAAACTTGCCCGAACAAAAACGATGAGGGAAGCGCCTTAAGCGAGTAGCAAACCGCAGGCCTGCAGCGTCATCACCAGCACCAGGCCCGACATCAGGCTCCAGAAGCCAGCGATCAACGTGGCCAGAAATACGAATTCGAAGCGGCGGCCTTCTTGCCGGCGGCCGAGAATGGTGTTGCGCATGATCAGAAACGGAGCCGACACGACCAGCAGCGGGATAGCCGCGAAGGCCGCTGGTGCGGGCCCGGCGCTGAGCTGGCTGAAGCTCGGCAGCCGGCTGGTGACAAGCCGGTAGCCAGAGCTGCACATGCCGGCGACGGCAAAGCCGAGCACCAACGCGAACAACATTTGCACCGATTCGGACGTCATCAATGGCCTCAACGCAATACCTAGGGCCATCTGTTGCAAATGGGATGGGCCTACGCCAGCCAATCCTTAACGAATGGTAAATCCCTACGCCGCCGGGCCGTCGGCAGGATATGCCGTGGCATAATCCGCCCGATTCGCCTGCAAGGAGCACGCATTGGCTATTCTCACGCAGGAACGCTCTTCGGCGGCCCGACGCACGCCCCAACGCCGGCGACGTAGCGGACGCAGCCCCCTGCTGGCGCCGCTCATGGTTTTCGGCGCCGTGATTGTTGTCGCCGGGCTCTATATCGCTTACGTCCTATGGCCGCGCTGGCCCTATGCGCCGGTTGCGCTCGATGCGCCGTCAGTACCGATCGTCATTTCAGGCACCGTCTTCAACATCGAACCGGCGGCGATCCGCATGAGCGTCCAACGCCGCCCCGGCGCACATGAACGCGTCGACCTTTCGTATTTGTGGCCAACCCTACTGCCGCCGAATCCTGCCATCAAACCAACAATCGGTGCTCCGATCGACCCGAACGAACGACTGTTCGTCACAATCGCGTCTGGAGACGCTACGCTGCCATTGATAGAACGCGTACAGACGATCTATCCGCGTTACCTGGTGGCTGAGCCGGTTGCAGGTCCGCCTGGTCTTACTTTTCGCGGCTTCCGTAACGACACGCCCTACCAGGGTGAGGATCTCGTGTTCGAGTCAAACGCGCCCGAGCATTTTCTGGCGCGCTGCTCACGCAAGGGAGTCACCAATTCAGGGGTATGCCTGCTAGAGCGGCGCATCGGCAATGCCGATGTCACTTTGCGCTTTCCGCGCGACTGGCTGACCGATTGGCAAAACGTCGCGAGCGCCATCGATCGCCTGATCGCGCGATTGCATCCGAACTAACGACCCTCCGCGCGCCCCCGCGAAGGCGGGGATCCCGCGCGAAGCTCTCTGAGTCAATGAAGTGGCTGGATTCCCGCTTACGCGGGAATGATCGGCGTGGTGCTCAATTCACCAGATCCACGTCGAGGATCGGCAATTCCAGAATATAGGACCGGCGGCCTTTCTCAACTTCCAG
>DASSLE010000415.1:0-3546 GCA_035689725.1 Pseudolabrys sp. | reverse complement strand
CACTGCCATAATGATCTCGGCATGGCGGTGGCCAATTCACTTGAAGGAGTGAAAGCGGGCGCGCGGCAGATCGAATGCACTGTCAACGGCATCGGCGAGCGTGCGGGTAACGCCGCGCTCGAAGAAGTCGTGATGGCAATGAAGGTGCGTAACGACGTGCTGCCCTACTGGACCGGCATCGATGCCACCATGCTCACGCGCGCGTCCAAGTTGGTCTCGGCGGCGACATCATTCCCGGTGCAATACAACAAGGCGATCGTCGGACGGAATGCGTTTGCACATGAGAGCGGCATCCACCAGGACGGTATGCTCAAGAATGCGCAGACTTACGAAATCATGACGCCGGAATCGGTTGGGGTGAAACAAACCTCATTGGTCATGGGCAAGCATTCCGGGCGCCATGCTTTCATCCACAAGTTGGAGGAGCTGGGTTACGAGCTCGCTAGCAATCAGCTTGAGGATGCCTTTGTCCGCTTCAAGGCCTTGGCCGATCGCAAAAAGCAAATCTATGATGAAGACATCGAGGCGTTGGTGGACGAGGAAATTGCGCACGCCCACGACCGCATCAAGGTGCTATCGTTGACGGTGATCGCCGGCACCATGGGCCCGCAGACCGCGACGCTCACGCTCGACATTGATGGCGAGCATGTCACCACACAATCGACCGGCAATGGCCCCGTGGACGCGATCTTCAAGGCAATCCGCGCGCTGGTGCCGCACGACGCGACGCTCGAGCTTTACCAGGTGCATGCGGTGACCGGCGGTACCGACGCGCAGGCGGAAGTGTCGGTAAGGCTCTCGGAAAGCGGCCGCTCTTTCACAGCCAAAGGCGCTGATCCTGATACTCTGGTGGCGTCCGCCAAGGCCTACCTCGGCGCACTCAACAAGCTGACCAGCAAGCGCTCGGCTTCGGTCGAGGGGCGCATTCATTCGACCGACGTTGGCTAAAGCCGTTTTATTAAGATTAAGACGACAATGTCGCGCTCGAAAAGGGCGCGGCATTGTCATTTCTGGTATTTATATCCGCCCGAACTCCCATAAATCACATTTTGTCCGCAATTCGTTCGCTTTGGGGGCCAAATTCCCTGGTACTTGCCGGCACATAACCTCTTAAAGCTTTGGGGACTTTCGCAATGAAAATGACTGTATGCGCGGGCGCTGTCGCGCTCGCGATGACCAGCTTGTTGTCGAATGTTGTGCCCGGCCACGCGCGGGAGATCACGGCGAATGCCGAATCCGCTCAATCGGCGGCATCGATCAACATCGCGCGCATCAAGAGCGCTCTTAGGCTGACCCCGGCGCAGGAACCCTATTGGGCGCCGGTTGAAGCTGCGTTGCGTGATCTCAGCCACCGCCAGGCGCAAAGCGAAGGCGACGGCCTCGTGCATCGCATCAGCCACCGGGTCGTTTCGATCGCGCTCAACAGCGCGACCATCCAAAAGCTCGCGGCCGCCGCGCGGCCGCTGATCGGCGTTCTCGACGCCGGGCAAATGCGGACAGCGCATGGGCTCGCCCAGGAAATGGGTTTGGGTCCAGTGGTCGCCGCACTGCGATAAGGCTTGTGGCGACGGTTCGTCGCATCCACCCTAAGTTGATATGCTGACTTAACCACTGCGGCCAAGGTCCACTTGCCGCAGACCGGGTTTAGTGCGAACTTAATCAGCAGAAAAACAAGGTAAAAGCCGGGTTCGACCGATCAAACTGGAGGACTACGTCGATGCGCAAGTGGTTTCTCGCGGTGGCTGCGGCCGCCATTTTCGTGGCCCCCGGCGCCGCCATCGCGCAGGCGCCGATCGTGATCAAATTCAGCCACGTCGTGGCGCCCAATACACCGAAGGGCAAGGGCGCCGACAAGTTCAAGGAGCTTGCCGAGAAATACACCAACGGCAAGGTCAGGGTTGAGGTCTATCCGAACTCGACCCTATACAAGGACAAGGAAGAGCTCGAGGCGCTGCAACTCGGCGCGGTGCAGATGCTGGCGCCGTCGAATTCCAAGTTCGGCCCGATGGGCATCAAGGACTTCGAAGTGTTCGATCTGCCGTTCTTGCTGCCGAACCTAGCTTCGCTACGCAAGGTCACCGAAGGCCCGATTGGCCAGAAGATGCTCAAGCTTCTGGAGCCGAAGGGCATGATCGGTCTTGCGTACTGGGACAACGGCTTCAAGCAGATGAGCGCCAACAAGCCGCTGCACTTGCCCGAGGATTACAAGGGACAGAAATTCCGCATCCAATCATCGAAGGTGCTGGAAGCGCAATTCCGACTGCTCGGCGCAACGCCGCAGGTGATGGCGTTCGGAGAAGTCTATCAGGCGCTGCAGACCGGCGTGGTCGACGGCCAGGAAAACACGCCGTCAAATATCTACACCCAGAAATTCTATGAGGTACAGAAGTACACGGCGCTGACCAACCACGGCTATATCGGCTACGTGGTCGTCGTGAACAAGAAGTTCTGGGACGACCTGCCGGCCGATGTCCGCGGCCAGCTCGAGAAGGCGATGAATGAAGCGACCGTCTATGCCAACAAGATCTCCGAGACGGAGAATGCGGAGGCGCTGGATGAGATCAAGAAATCGGGCAAGACCCAGATCATCATCCCGACCGGTGCCGAAATGGCCGCTTTGCAGAAGGCCATGGAACCGCTCTATCAGGACATGGCCAGCCGCGTCGGCAAGCAGCTTATCGACGACGTTCGCAAGACGGCGCAGGGCGTAACCAACTAAAAAATGGCGAGCCCCGGCCTCTGCGCCGGGGCTCGATTACTTCCAGGGGTAGGGGATCCCGCGTGTTGATCGACGTCCGGCGGGGGCCGTGGGGGCGGCGGCTGTCGTTAATCCAGGAATTGCCGCCTGCTGGGGCACGTCATAGTCCCCAAGCGCACGAGGCGTAAGTGTTCCTTCGCATTCTCGATCGTCTCGAGGAAATTCTCATCGCGAGTCTGATTGCGGCTGCCACGCTGCTGATTTTCGTGGCCGTCGTGCAGCGTTACATGGTGGGCGTCCCGTTTCTCTATCCGCTCGTCTACCACATCAACCTGACTTGGGCGCAGGAACTGTGCATCTACATGTTTGTGTGGATGGCGAAGTTCGGCGCCGCCTACGGCGTGCGCACCGGCATCCATGTCGGCGTCGACGTCGTGGTCAACATGCTGGAGCCCGGGCCGCGCAAAAAGGTCATCATGGTCGGCCTGTTGTGCGGCGCGCTGTTCACTTTCGTGGTCGGCACCATGGGTGCGAAGTTTGTGATCGAGCTTTACCCCACGGATCAAGTCTCGCCCGACATGGAGATGCCGCGCTGGATCATCTTCCTCTGCGTGCCACTCGGCTCTTATCTCATGTGCTTCCGGTTCCTCCAGGTCGCATGGGGCTTCTGGCGCACCGGCGAGTTGCCGCACCATGATCCCGGCCACGTCGAGGGCGTGGTCGAGAGCCCGGCCGCAGCCAGGGATTTGGCCCGATGAACAGCGCCATCATCTTCGGCCTGCTGATCGCGCTGATGCTCACCGGCATGCCGATTTCGATCGCGCTTGGCCTGACCGTGCTCAGCTTCC
>DASSLE010000414.1:0-2095 GCA_035689725.1 Pseudolabrys sp. | reverse complement strand
ACGCTGGGCGAGCGCATCGTCGCCGATTTGCGCGCAGATGTATTCGCGCATCTCACGCGTTTATCTTCGGCATTTTTTGACACGGCGCGTACTGGAGATATTGTGTCGCGGCTTACTGCCGACACCACCCAGATCAAATCTGCCGTTGGTGCTTCGGTGTCGATCGCATTGCGCAACCTGCTGCTGTTCTCAGGCGGTGCCGCCATGATGGTCGTCACCAGTCCACGGTTGTCGCTGTTCGTGCTTGGGGCAATTCCGGTCATTGTACTTCCGCTGGTCGGGTTCGGACGCACGGTGCGCAGTCGCGGACGTGCGGCACAGGACACACTCGCCGAGGCGTCCGGCTACGCCGACGAGCTCATCGGCGCAATGCGTACGTTGCAGGCCTTCACCAACGAAAAGCTGGCGCAATCGCGCTTCTCCTCCGCAGTGGAGCACGCTTACGCCGCTGCGTGCGGCGCCACCAAAGCGCGCGGCGTGCTGACGGCCATTGTGATCTTCCTGGTGTTTGCCAGCATCGTGGTGGTGCTATGGGTCGGCGCGCAAGACGTGCTCGCCGGCGACATCACGCCCGGCCGGCTCGGGCAATTTGTACTCTACGCAGTGTTCGCCGCTGGAGGGCTCAGCGAGCTCAGCCAAGTGTGGGGGGAAATTGCACAGGCTTCCGGCGCAGCGGAGCGCCTCGTCGAAATCCTGGACGTCGAGCCGCAGATCAAGACGCCGTCGCGTCCGGTAGCATTGCCGAAACCGGCCAGCGGCGAAATCGAATTCCGTGACGTGAGCTTCGCCTATCCCGGCCGACCGGATGTGCCGGTTCTCGATCGTATCTCGTTCCGGGTTGCGCCGGGTGAGAAGCTTGCTTTGGTCGGCCCGTCTGGCGCTGGCAAAAGCACGGTCTTCCAGTTGATTTTGCGGTTTTATGATCCGCTATCCGGGAGCATCGGGTTCGACGGCGTGCGTGTCACCGACGTGGATCCGGCAGCGCTTCGCGCGCGCATCGCGCTGGTACCCCAGGACGCGGTGGTTTTCGGCACCAGTGTGCGAGAAAATATTCATTTTGGGCGGCCTGATGCTGCCAATGCCGAAATCGAGAAAGCGGCAGAGGCCGCGCACGCTTCCGAGTTTATCCGACGGCTGCCGCTGGGCTACGAGACACCGGTCGGCGAGCGCGGTGTCACGCTATCCGGCGGCCAGCGTCAGCGTATTGCGATTGCGCGCGCTATTCTGCGCAAAGCGCCGCTCTTATTGCTCGACGAGGCGACCTCATCGCTCGATGCTGAAAGCGAAACCTTGGTGCAGCAGGCGCTCAAACGGCTAATGCTCAATCGCACCAGCATCGTGATCGCGCATCGGCTCGCCACCGTGCAGAATTGCGATCGTATCCTGGTGCTCGACCACGGCCGCATCGTCGAGGAGGGCACCCACACGTCGCTCGCATCCGCCGGAGGCCTCTACGCCCGGCTGGCGAAATTACAGTTCGAGATGGCCTAGGTCAGGGCCGCCAAGCCATCCTGTTGACCGCTATTCCCGACACCGGGTTTTCGTCTTCACCGGCATAGACAAAGCCGTGCTTTTCGTAAAAAATGATAGCGCGAAAATTATCCTTGTTGACGAGAAGGTCGAGGCCCTTCGGCGAAAGACGTTTGGCTTCATCAAGCAGGGCAAGCGCGACGTCGGAGCCCCAATGCTCTGGCGCGACTACGATCTGGTCGAGGTACATCGTTTTTGGATCGACCGTTACGAAGCCGGCAAGCGCGCCACCTCGTTCTGCAAGCACGATTTGCGCTACCGGCACCAGCTCGTTGCGCCAGCGCTCGCGCCACCAGGGGACGCGGGCGTTGAAGTCGAGATGCGGATAGTGCTTCGCCCAGGTACGCCGCCACAGTTCGATCGCCGCATCTTCATCAGCGGCGACATATCGGCGCAGCGTGCAGGTTTTCTCGCTCACCGTTCAGTCAGCTTGAACTCGATACGCCGATTGCGCTGGTAAGCATCCTCGGTCTTGCCGAGGTCGATCGGCTGAAATTCACCGAAGCCAGCGGCGACCAGGCGTTGTGGCGACACACCTTTGCCAACGAGATATTGCACCACCGAG
>DASSLE010000413.1:0-2707 GCA_035689725.1 Pseudolabrys sp. | reverse complement strand
GCCAGCAAACCTTGTCCTTGTCAAAAATTATTCGCTCGTCGGCATCGTTTTCAGTCACATAGAGAAGTTTCCCGACTAGGTGCGACCCCGAATTCAGGAACTTCTGAGATGGTACGCTGTTGGAGTGGCAAGATCGTGCTGACTATCTAAGGACGCGATCCGCACCCGGCCTATTCCTTGGGGGAAACATTCGTCAGTGCGGGGGGTTGTCGCCTCGCAATGGAACTGACCGTTAGCTCTCGGGTTCTGATGAGAAAATGAAGCACGTATCTCCACAGCGAAACTCCAGGTTGGCTGTTATTCTCTTTTTGACTGCGTCGATAATCCTATGGGGAAATGCTGCCATGGCGATGACCCTAAATTCACCTGCGTTCCAACAGAATGATCACATTCCCTCGAAGTACACCTGCGAGGGCGAAGATGTCTCGGCGCCACTTACGTGGGAGGGTGTCCCCAACGGCGCTAAAAGTCTCGTCCTGATTATCGATGATCCTGACGCGCCCGATCCGAAAGCACCCAAGATGGTTTGGGTACATTGGGTCGTCTACAACATACCGCCCGATACCAAGAGCTTGCCCGAGAACGCAGGCAAGGCCCGGTTGCCGCAAGGCGCCTTACTTGGGCGCAATGATTTCAAAAAGACGGGGTATGGCGGCCCGTGTCCGCCGATCGGCCGGCACCGTTACTTCCACAAGCTTTACGCGCTGGATATCACGCTCGATCTGAAAGGCGCGACGAAATCGCAGATCGAGCGAGCAATGCGGGGCCACGTACTGGCCAATGCAGAGCTCATCGGCACGTATCAAAAGGGTGACCAGTAGCCACGGAACGTCACGCATAACCGCCGCAGGAGGTTATCGGTTTCGGCATGTCCGCTTTAGGTCAAAAACAGACCTAACGCCAGTCAATTACGATGGTCCGCTTTACCCCCGAACGGACATTTGTAGTGCAACTAGGGATGTTCGCTATGGGCCAGAAGCGGACATCGGCTCCACTACGTGAGGCGGCGTTGAAAAGTGCGCAACCACTATTTCGTCTTGTCTTTGTTGAGATCCTTCAGTGTCTCGGCGGCCGCACTGCCCGCGCGGTATCCCGCCTCGTATAGCGACGACAGATTGCTGTACGACCAATCGAGCACATTCGGCCAGTTGTTGTGGCTTATCTGCTTGCGAAAATCGATCTTGACGAGGTTAGGTTTCTTGCCACCGAAATATTTCTTTTGGTTATCGATATTCGTCAGGTGAAGCCGCTCGAACAGTTTGATGTCATCCTCGGCAATCGCGGTCAGCGGCACGATGATCGACTTCACCCAGGCGTCGTATAGGCTGCGTGGTTCTGCGATCAATTCCTCCATACCCAGAACATCGAGCACGACAATGGTATCAATGACTTTCGGGTGGCCCTTGCGGTGCTCGAGCAGTCCTTTGAAATTGAGCGTGTCTTTGGCCGCGCCTTCGAGGTAGGTCTTGCCGTTCATCTTGAACGGCGCGTAGATCAGCGGAAACGCGAGCGCCGCCTGGAAGTGCTCGATGTTGATTTCCTTCTTTTCGAAAATCTCCATTTCGCTCGATTCAATGCAATAGGCGCTCATATAGAACTCGCCCTTGAACTCCTTCAGCTTGGAGAAATCCACCACCTGTTCGACGAACGGCGCCGGCTGGCACATGCCTTGGCTTGTCGCACTGAGGTCACTCGGGCAAAACGTCGCCAGCATCAGAGCGGCCCAGTCGTCGAAAAAGCGCTGTGCGTCGCCGTTCTTGTCGTCAGGCGACGAAAGCTTGCCGAGGAACTGCTTCCACGCTTCTGCCCAGGGCGCAAATAACGGCGATGCCGATAGTATTTTGAGCCATTGGTCCCGGAAGTCGCCGACCGGACCCGCTATCGCCTCGCGGTTGTCCGCCGCAAGCTGCCAGAACTTGGTGTACGCCTGCGCGAGCGTGCCGGGCTTGTGAAACACCTTAAAATTCACCGGGAAGAAGCGATAGATAGCGTCGTGCACGCCCATATTGACGGTGTTCTTGAGCGCCGCCGCGCGGTCTCGTTGTATGTCACCTCTCCCGCCCTTGGGCGCCGCGTAGAGCAGGCCGATCAACATGCCCGCGCCCGAAGTCGAAACGATGTCGAATTCCACGCCCGCATCGTCAAGCGCGGCCACCGCGCCTGCCATCAGTGTCAGATTCGGCGCGCCGCCGCCAAGTACAAGCGCGATTGTCATGTTTATACCTTCTTCATCGTTTGATTACGTTACAAAACTTTTTTGTCAGCTACCTGAGCCCGTAGAGCATCCCGCGCGCGTTGCGCCTAAGCGTCCTTGACGTGCGCCGACTCACTCGCGATCTCCAATGCCGCTGGCACGTTGTCGATACCGCGAGCGATGCCGAGTTGTTCGAATTCCCGCTTCGCCTCTACCAGTTCCGCTAACGCCGCTGCGCGGTTGCCTTTAGCCTGCAGTACACGGCCCAGTACCAGGCGCGACCACGCAAGATCGCAGCGGCACTCGCGAGCGACCTGGACATCGATCGCCGCGCGCACGGCGGCTTCCGCAGCATCAAGCTGCTGCGGCAATGAAGACAGCCAGATTTCAGACTGCACGCGCAGGGCAATCGACTGGCCCCAGGGTTGGCGCGTTTCGACGGCAATGTGCACGGCTTCTTCAATCGCGCGCTGCGCGCCGGCAAGGTCGCCCTCATGCAGCCGCACGCGCGCG
>DASSLE010000412.1:0-17598 GCA_035689725.1 Pseudolabrys sp. | reverse complement strand
AGCAAGCGTTCGCACTTTTTGGTGGCGTCCTAATTTGAACCTGGCGGTAATTGGTCCAGCCGTTTGGTCCACTCCTTAAGGTCTTGGACGGACTGTTCGATGTGAGCCCTAATCGCGGTGCGCTCCTCATGGCTGAATGATGAATGGGAAAAGAGATTAACCCAATCACGATTGATCGACTCCCTGAGTGTGGCGATGTTGCGTATCAGTCTTTGTTTTTCGTTCATTTTCGCCGCCTTACTTTGATGTCCTATCTACCAGTTCCTTCAGCGACCACAGCCGATCCCGTGACTTTCGCCGCCACGTTAGGACACTACCGCGCCGTCTCATGTAGCTCTCCCCCAGCGCCTCAGGACAAGGCATCGTCCCCGCTTAAACTAGCATCCTGGAAGAGGCATGGTGTGAGTTCAGGCACGGGCCATTGAGCGGCCCGCCGATGTCCGCTTTGGGTCATTAGCGGACAAGCCATCTCGGGCCAAAATCCGCCTTTGTCCGCCGTCTTGTTTTGCACTGCACTGTTGGTCGCTTGACGGAATGTGCCTCGAGCTGGATCGTTGGTCATGCTCGAAGTCGCGGGCCTGTCCTCGTGGCCAGGAACGAAGGAGGTTGCGATGATTGTCAAAAACATTTTGGCTGGCAAAGGCGGCAACGTCATCACGATCAACCCGACCGCCGATGTTATTGCGGCAGCGAAGCTGATGGCCGAGCGCGGCATCGGCGCGGTCGTCGTCCTCGGCGCCGATCAGCGCATCGTCGGCATCTTGTCGGAGCGCGATATTGTACAGGCACTCGCCGAACATGGGCTGACAGTGCTGAGCGAACCGGTCAGCCAAGTAATGACACGCGAAGTTAAAACCTGTTCTGAAGAGGACACCATTGGAGACCTGATGGCCCGCATGACCACAGGAAGATTCCGCCATTTACCGGTGGTGCGGCAGGGAAGACTCATCGGCATTGTGTCGATTGGCGATGTGGTCAAGAGCCGCGTTGAAGAGATAGACCAAGAAGCCAAAACGCTACGCGAATACATCCAGACCTCGTAACGGTCGTGGCTACGCGGCGAGCCGAGAGCAGGCGATGACGGATTTCAAGGCACGGTAGGTCGCCACTTCCGCACTGCAAGTTAAGGTAAGCCCTACTGCTTCATTGGCCCCCGAATCGTTGATGAGAGCTGAGTGCGCCATCTTTGGGAACCATTATGGCAAGCTCGTTTTCCCCTCGTCTTTTTAATCCCAAGATTTTCATCGCAACTATTCTTGCAGTCGTTATGAGCAGCGTCGGTGCGTATGCACAGCGTGCCAGCGCCCCAATACATAAACGGGCAGAAACCACTGACATAGTTGACGCTAATGGGAACCGCGCCGGTCGGAGGCCGGGGGCTGCTCAGAGAACTGAACGAGAGGCCAAAACGCAATATCCGCTGTTACTTCAATGGCGGACAAAAGCAGGTGCGGTCGGATTGTCCGCTTTGTGTGCCAATAGCGGACATGGGTCGTTGGCTCGTGGCGACAAGCCCGGATGTCCGCTTTGGGTCAGAAGCGGACATTTGCAGTGCAAAACGGCATGTCTGCTTTATCCCCGACAACGACCGTGAAAGTGGATTTCCGCACAAGGTCATGTCCGCTTTACCCCCGACAGCAGACATGTGCAGTGCATTAGCTTATGTCTGCTTTGGGCCAAAAGCGGTCGTGAGCGGGCGCAGCAAATCGCGTCTTATTCGATCACCTCGTCAGCGGTGCTGAGGAATGAAGCAGGTTAGGCCGTGGGTCAGCGCCGATAGCGCCGCAGACCGTGCAGACCATGCGCGGGCCGAATGCGGGCACAGGCACGTCGTCAGGGCACGCGCTGACATCAAGCACCCGATAACGCTTGCCTAAACCGTCGCACCACACGGCGAGCTTATGCACGCCACTGGCGCGCATGTTGCCGAGGGTCATTGGGCCTTCAGGTGAGGGGGAGCGTATTTTTCCAGCCATTCTTCGGTCGTTTTGCAAATCTCAGGCGCTCGAATTACTGCGTGTCGGATAATGGTGGCATCTATCTTTGATTCTGGCTTGCCAAAACCGCGATCCAAAAGAGAATTTGCCGCAGCAACACGAGCTGCTGGGGGTGCCTTCGTGTTTTCTACAATCTCGGCCAATGCATTTATTGCGGCAACCGAATAAGTGCGTGCCGCCTCCCTGATGTCGGTAAGCACCTTAGGACGCCCGCCGGGATTACCGCTTTGGCCTTTTTGAAATGGCACCTAAAGCTCCATTGTTTTGCGTTGTTCTCAATGCATGCCGGTCATTTCGAAATTGTCACTAACCTATTGATCGATAATGGGTCGAATTTCCCGATTTTTTCGGAACGCGCGTTGATTTCAAAAGAGAAATAGTCGGATTTTGATTCCGCCATCGGAGGTTCGAATCCTCCCGCCCCAGCCAGTTGATCTCGTTACGCTTTCCCCTTTTTCACGTTCGCAGTTTTCAGTGCAGTTGGGAGCGTAGTTGGGAGGATTCCGTCCTCCTTTTGATCCCGCCGCGCGCCTTTTAGCGATTCAGTTTTGCGATCGCATTGCCTGCGACCTCGGCATCTCGTGGCAAGTAATGCGCGGTCAGGATCGCTTGCACATCACCCGGCTTGTGGCCGGTGATCGAGTAGATCTCGACCTCGGTGCATCCGGCCCGCGCCAGCGTCACCACGGCGGTGCCGCGCAGATCGTGGAACGTCAGCCCACGGATTCCTGCGCGCATGGTGGCCTTGCCCCACGCACCTTGAAAGCCGCTTTCGCTCCACGGCTTGCCGTCGCTGTTGGTCAGCATGATCGGGCTGCGCCGTGGTGCCGCGTCGAGCGCAGTCTTTAGTTCGTCGGCGCCGGTCTTTCTCTGCCGCAGCTTGATCGTCGCGGGCACCATAGTTCAATCCGCTGCCAGTACTCCGGGGCCCTTGTTGGTACTTGATCTGAGGATTCGATGATCACTGGAGACCTCTTTTGACGACATTCAGGTCCCGAATTTGACGCATCGGCGGGCAGTTGATGATCACCGACCTTTTGATGACATTCGCAACTTCGATGCATCAAATCGGCATGCGATACCCATAGAATTCATGATCTTCGTTGTAGCCGCCCTGGCCAGCGCCAAGATCGGCAAAGTCGTGAACGAACTCTATTGCCGCGATCCATTTGACCATTTTGAAGCCTAACTCGTTCTCGCAACGTAGCCGCAGTGGCGCTCCGTGCAGCACGCTGATCGGTACTCCATTCATTTCATAGGCGAGGATGGTCAATTCATGGCGCATGTTGTGAATCTTGTGAACGTCGTAATAGCCGCCGCCTGCCGAGCCTTCAGAGAGTGAATAGAAAACGGCGTAACGAGCGTCGGCTGTCGGCTTTACGATGTCGAGGATATGGCGCATCGGAACGCCGCCCCATTTGGCGACGCCGGACCATCCCTGAATGCAAAAATGTTCGGTGATCTGTTCCTGCTTCGGCATCGCCTTGATCTCGGCATAGGAGAACGTCTTTGGCTTCTCGACCAGCCCGCTGACGCGGAGCCGGTAGTCTGCGAAGTCGCTCTTTACGAATGAATCAAACTCTTCAGAGTTTGGCAGCGTGCCATTGGGCCAGAAATACGACGAGATCTCCGGTCCTGTGTACTGGGTCCTCGGGTTTCCCCATTCCCCGATAGCCATAATGGGGCCGACCACAATTTGCCCGATCTTCTGGACCAGCCGCGCGTGCCTGATCGTGAAAGGCGAAGCAAGCCACCACGTCGCGATCACCAGGACCATAGCGCAGCCCCAGATCAGAGGTCCGTCCCACGAATTGTCGTCCACACCTGCCCACATATAGTTCAAATTCTGTCGCGCCCCGGTGATGAACACCAGCGTAACATGGACGAAGATGAAAAACAGAAACCAGCACAACACGCCAAAGTGGATCGTGCGGGCTGCCTGCCGATTGAGAATTCTCGCGAACCAGCCGAGCCGGTTGGCGATCGCCGGACTCTGCATCAAGCCGGTAACGACCGCCAGCGGGGCAGCAACGAACACCGTGATGAAATAGGCAAGTTGTTGCAGGCTGTTGTAATTCGTCCAGCTATGCTCGACGGGGAACTGCAGCGACAAATACTGAAGCGCCGTCGAGAGAGCGTTGGGGAAAACCGCCCAAGTGGTCGGAACCAGCCTCTGCCATTGGTCCGTCGTGAACAGCAGCACATAAAAAATCGCGCCGTTGATTAGCCACAAAAGATCGAAGGAGAAATGCCACCACCGCGCGAGCCCTATCGAATGGCGAACGCCGGGAATGCCGAGCCATTGCGGGATGGTCACGGAATCGTCTTTCGACGTCCATACACGGTCTTTCGGGACGTCATGCTGGAAGCGAAACCAATCCGTGCCGGGAGTGCAGTCCCGCCGCCAATAAAGGCGTGGATGATCAGCGAGAATCTGGATGCCCGCGCGGATGATGAACATCATCAAGAAGAAATTGATGAAATGCATCAACCGCAGCCACAAGGGGAAGCCCGAGTAAACTGCCTCCGAGGACGAGGTAACCCCGGGGTAGCGCGCAATGAATTCCTGCACGCCGGGCATCGTACGCAGTTGCTGGGCCACGGCGATTCCGAGAATCAGGAAAACTACGATCAGCGGTATCGCCCACAGCACATTGATAGATCGGCCACCCAACCGGATGCGCGGGATTATGCCCTCTTGCGGAGGCAGCCAGTCGCTCTGACGAATACGGTCATCCGCGGCGCTCAAGCTTGTCGCGTCGTGCCCCTGCGGAGCTTGGCGAGGCTCCTTCGCACGAGCCACCGCCGTCATACGAGCCTCCTTCACGCGAGCCTCCTTCATAGATGCATCCTGCGCCTTGACGAAGCGCCGATGTTCGCGCGAGGGCTAAGCTTTCGGCGTGGCCGTTGTGGGTTTTCGCTTCGTCTGTCGTCCCAACAAAAAGCCTCTTAGTGCAACGGCGTCGTTATGAACCTCGTCGTGAGCCGAGAACACGAGCGTGATCGGGCCTTGTCTTTTAGCTGTTGAGCTGTTCAGGACGCTTGTGGACCTCCACAGCGTAGCGGCTACGAAATTCCTGCCAGCGGGCGGGATCGTGGCCGAACCATTTCCGCAGCGCGGTGCTGGGCGCGATGTCCTTGATCCATTCATCAATGGCCGCGTCGACCTTCCTCACCCCGCGCGGCCATAGTCGGTCGACCAATATGCGGGTGCCGTCATCAGCAGCCGAGGGCTCGTAGGCTCGCTTGAGCTTGACATTATCCGCTGTAATTCTCTTGCTCATCAGCGTCGCTCCAAATGATATAAGCAGCCTCAGGCGCTCGCTTTTTTCAGTGCATGACCTTTATGCGCGGCAATGTGGTCCGTCTTGGCGCTCTTGATTTCATACTGCGGATCGTCCTCGCTCGCGCGGTGGGTATGTCCTTTGTAATCGAAATCCTTGGTGTGTACCTTGATGATTGTGCCGCTGACGTGCCCGGCTTCCGAGTTCCACGTCACGTGATCGCCGACCTTGAATCGTTTCCCCATCACGAACCTCCGGTCGCGGTTTCAGCTCGGTCGCCCGTGGGAACAGAGCCTTGGACCACCTGGATGCTCGAGTTATGCCTGGTCATCATGGCCCGCAAGGTATCGAAGTAACCGACCTTCAATAACATCGACCGCTCGTCTTTGCCGGCTATATCGTAGGCTCTTGATGTGCTGGATGTTCTAACCAACGGAGTTAAAGATCGCGTCGTGGGTGCACAAATTGCTTCCACTGGCACACCTGCGTCCAACCACCGCACTGTGATCACCCTTGAGCACCTCCCACCGAGTCTTGTCGTCGTCGCGCCAAAAGCGCAAATCGAATTTCTGCTTCCCGATCTGAAGATCGATAAGTGTGAGGTCGGGCAGCCATGTCGGTAACGCGGGGTCGATATAAAGCCGGCCACGAGGGGCATCGGGCTGGAAGCCGAGGATTGTCTGCAAAAAGACGAAAGCCGAACCGGCAGCCCAGGCCTGGGGTACATTGGCGCCGAGATATTGAACGGGAAAGTTCGTTGGGTCGCGCTGAATGCCGGAGTAGAGCTCCGGCACTTGGTGCTGCATGAAATAGCTTGCCGCGCGGCTGACGTCGCGGACGATCTGTGCAGCCTCCTCGGAATATCCGTATCGTCGAAAGCCCAGTGCAATGATGCCGTTATCGTGCGGCCAAACCGAGCCTTTCTGGTAGGAGTAGGGATGGTAAGCTGGATGGTTGGCGGACAGGGTGCGGATGCCCCAGCCACTCCACATGTCCGGCTCCATCAAACGCCGTACCACACGGCGGGCTCGATCGATTGGGACGATTCCCGACCAGAGACAATGGCCAGGATTTGAAGCGATAGTGAGGACCTTCTTTTTCTCACCATCCAGGCAGAATGCGTAAAAGCCAGAGGCCTCGTCCCAAAACACATCGTTGAAACGGCGAAATAGTGACGCAGCTTTCGTTCGAAGATCGCGTGCGCGATCGGCTTTGCCTAATTCGTCGAAAATCTCCGCCATGCGGATCCAGGCGTCGTACGTATATCCTTGAAGCTCACAAAGCGCCTTGGGACCCTTCACCGGCGATCCATCGGGATAAACGACGGAGTCGCCAGAATCCTTCCAGCTTTGGTTTTCGTAACCCGCCGGTGAACGCGTCGCATATTCTTGAAAGCCGTCCCCGTCCCGGTCGCCGTAATTTTCGATCCATTCAAGGCATGCCTCTGCCGTCTTGAGATAATGCTCCAGGAGCCCAGCATCCCCCGTGCAGCGCCATGCGACATGAAGCACGATTAGGTAGAGCATTGTTGCGTCCGCAGTGCCGTAATAGGGCGTGTGCGGCACCAGTTTGAAATGTGCAAGCTCGCCAAGACGCAACTCATGCATGATCTTGCCCGGCTCTGCATCTCGATAGTCGTCCCGTTCAGTGGCCTGCAGCGATCCCAGCACGTCGAGGGCTCCGCGGGCGAAACTAGGATAGACAAGCGCGCTCTGCAGCGAAGCGATCAGGCTGTCACGGCCGAAGAGGGCAACGAACCACGGCACGCCTGCTGCCGGCACAAATCGCAAGTGGTCCGTGCCCTCAATCGGAAGGCGTAGCGCGGCCATATCTTCGACGGCCTGACGAAAGAGGCGGTAAAATTCTTCATTGCTGGTACGGATCTTGAGAACCGCTTGCTGCCAATCCTCGAGCCTCCGGCCAACTTTGGACTGGTTGCTGTCCGCTATGCAGTTGTCTGGCCCCTCGAAACGGACTTTTCCGTCGCCAAGCTTGTAAAGCAGGCAGCTGTGCCAAACGGCTCCAGGCTGAAGATCAACGTCGAAGCTGATGCGGCCATTCGCATACACCGGTCGTGAATTGCTCCGCTGCGTTTGGATAGTCACCTCGCGGCAGAAATCTTGGTTCCGATAGATGGTCCTTAGCTCCGATTTGTCGTCGGACCATTCGGTGGCGATCCGGCCACGACGCACGATATGCTTCGACTTCACCTCGAATAAATCCGCAAAGTCGCTGCGAACTGCGATCTCGAGATTGAAGCGCACCGGCTTCATACCGTGATTCACGAGGTCCAGATCCTCGTGAACGCCACCATCGATCGAGCGGCTGAGTACCAACCCAAGCGTACGCGGCGGGATATCGCCATCTTCAGTGCGAATTGCACGATTAGTGAGGAATATGCGCGCCGCGTAATGGGAGATGTTACCTGCATTGAGCAGGTCCCAATTCTCCCCGTTTGCATAGATGCTCCAACTGCTGATCAACCGGGTATCGAAAAAGTAGAGGCCTTTGTCGCTCGGCCAAGGAATTTGGCCGTCCCGATCGGTGATCAGCAGGCTTTGTCCCTGATGCAAAGCGAGCTGCGAAGGACCTACAGTGATTTCAAGAGCCATAGCGAGGTTCCTTCCTATACCACTGGTCGGCGTTGACATGAGTGCCGACCCTTAAACCGGTATTGGTGTTAGATCAAAATCGGTACGCCGCAAGAAATCTATCATTGTCGGTCTATTATCTATTCACGATTGTCGTTATCGACCCGTTTTTGGCGCTGCCATTCGGAATGCTGGTAATGTTCATCTTCGGTTTTCTGGTGCAAACTTTCGGCACACACAGGGGACATCATGGCATCCCGCATCGAAGACTACGCGATGATAGGCGATCTCGGCACCGCCGCGCTGGTCGGCCGCGACGGCTCGATCGACTGGCTGTGCTGGCCACGTTTTGATTCCGACGCCTGCTTTGCGGCGCTGCTGGGTGCGCCCGAGCACGGCCGCTGGCGCATCGCTGCGAGTGACGGCGCGGCAAAAATCACGCGGCGCTACCGGCCGAATACGTTGATCCTGGAGACTCGCTTCGAGACCGACGAGGGCACAGCGGTGCTGATCGATTTCATGCCGCCGCGCGGGCTTCATTCGCAACTTATCCGTATCGTGAGAGGTGAGCGCGGGCGTGTCGCATTCCACAGCGAGCTGATCCTGCGCTTTGGCTATGGTGCGATCGTGCCGTGGATGACGAGGCTCGATGATGTCACATTACGCGGCATCGCCGGTCCCGACATGGCAGTCCTGCGCTCGGCCGCAAAGATGCGCGGCGAGAATTTCAAAACTGTTGGCGATTTTGAGGTTGCGGCCGGTGAAGCGTCGCCATTCGCTCTCTCTTTCGCGCGCTCGTACCAGCCGGTGCCAGAGCCGGTCGACGTTGAGGAACGCCTGCGCGCGACCGAGGAGTTCTGGACCGAATGGGCCGGCCGCAACAAGATCAAGGGACCCTGGAACGAGACGGTGACGCGCTCGCTGATCACGCTCAAGGCGCTCACTTACGCACCGACCGGCGGCATGGCGGCGGCGGCCACCGCCTCGCTGCCCGAATGTATCGGCGGCCAGCGCAACTGGGATTATCGCTTTTGCTGGCTGCGCGACGCGACGTTGACGCTGCTCGCACTGATGAACGCGGGTTACTACGACGAAGCCCAAATGTGGCGCGATTGGTTAATGCGGGCGGCCGCCGGCAGCCCGCGCCAAATCCAGATCATGTACGGATTGCGCGGCGAGCGTCGCCTGACCGAATGGGAGGTGACTTGGCTCCCCGGTTACGAAAATTCGCAGCCGGTACGCATCGGCAATGCTGCGCACAACCAGCTCCAGCTCGACATTTTCGGCGAGGTCATGGACGCGCTGCACCAGGCGCGGCAAGGTGGCCTTGGCGCCAACGAGACGGGCTGGGCCATGCAGCGGGAATTCCTCGCGCATTTGGAACAAATCTGGCCTGACCGCGACGAGGGTATCTGGGAGGTGCGCAGCGGACGCGAGCATTTTACCTATTCCAAGGCGATGGCGTGGTTGGCTTTCGACCGCGCGATCAAGAGCGCCGAGGCCCACAATCTGCCGGGCCCGCTCGATCACTGGCGCAAAATTCGCGGGCGCATCCATAATGACGTATGTGCGCGCGGCTTCAATAATGAGCTCTGCAGTTTCGTGCGCATCTACGGCTCGAAGGAACTTGACGCCAGTCTCTTGTTGTTGCCGGCGATCGGATTTCTGCCGCCCCAGAACCCACGCATCATCGGAACCATCGAGGCGATCGAGCGCGGGCTGATGCACGACGGGCTGGTGCGCCGCTACGACACCGAGACATCCGATGACGGGCTGCCGGCCGGCGAGGGGATGTTCCTGGCCTGCAGCTTCTGGTTGGCCGATGCCTATCTCATGCTCGGTCGGCGCGACGACGCGGTGCGACTGTTTGAGCGGCTATTGTCATTGCGGAACGAATTGGGGCTCTTGAGCGAACAGTATGAGCCGTGCACGCGCCGTCTGGTCGGAAATTTTCCGCAGGCCTTTTCGCATCTCGCGCTGGTCAATACCGCGAGCAACCTTGCCCACGACCGCAAGCCGTGCGAGCAGCGTTCGCAAACCCGCGTCGCCGAAAATTCCTTGAATGCGGTCCCGCCGACTTGAGGTGCTTGAGCCTGTCGGAGACATAACTCGGGTGGCAACTGAGGTAGAACCGCACAATTTCTTCTATTTTACGGGGCTGTCCGCACGCCCACAGGAACCAATTCGCGGCGAGATCGTTTAGGTTATCGGGGTGACCTATTCGGCGAGAGCCGAGGCTCCCTTTCGTGACGACCTGCTGCTCCTTCAGCCCGGACGCCGCTTTAGGGCCTTGGCGCCGATTTAAATCTTTCGGCACCAGGGAGGAAGCATGGCGGTCCAAGATTACGCTCCCACTCTCGACAGCGATGAGAAGACAGCCGACCAGCTACCGAAAGGCGGTCATCGGACGTTGCCGAGCGTTCGTTCGATTGATGAGCTTTGCATTAACACGATCCGTACTTTGTCTATGGATGCGGTGCAGCAAGCTAATTCCGGCCACCCCGGTACGCCGATGGCCTTAGCACCGGTGATTTATACGTTGTGGCAGCATTTCCTGCGGTTTGATCCGGACGATCCGATCTGGCCGAACCGCGACCGTTTCGTGCTGTCCAATGGACACGCCTCGATGTTGCTCTATGCGATGTTGCATCTCACCGGCGTCAAGGCGGTTAACTCCGAATACCAGCGTTCCGGCGAGCCTGCGGTCACGCTCGACGACATCAAGTGCTTCCGCGAGATCGGCAGCAAATGTCCGGGGCACCCTGAATATCATGTGACCACGGGCGTCGAGACGACAACCGGGCCGCTCGGACAGGGTTGTGCGACGAGCGTCGGCATGGCCATTGCTGAGCGCTGGCTAGCGAAACACTTCAATCGCCCGGACTTTACTGTATTCGATTACGACGTTTATGCGATATGCGGCGATGGCGACATGATGGAGGGCGTCGCCAGCGAAGCCGCCTCGCTCGCGGGCCACCTGATGCTCGGGAATCTGTGTTGGATTTACGATAGTAACAACATAACGATCGAAGGCCACACCGATCTCGCCTTCAGCGAAGACGTCGCGGCGCGCTTCCTTGCCTATGGTTGGAACGTGAAGCTGGTGGGTGACGCCAATGACAGGGAACGGATCGCACAAGCGATTGAGACATTTCGCCGGGCGGACGACGCACCCACCCTCATCATCGTCGATAGCCATATCGCCTATGGCGCTCCGCATAAGCACGATACCAGCGCCGCCCATGGCGAGCCGCTCGGAGTCGATGAGATCCGTCTGGCCAAGCGCAGCTATGGCTGGCCGGAGGATTCCAAGTTTTTCGTGCCTGAAGGAGTGCGCGAACACTTTAATTCAGGCTTTGGCCAGCGCGGCGGCGATCTTCGCACGACCTGGTTGGCGTGCATGGAGGCTTACCGCGCCAAACATCCGGACCTCGCCGATCAGCTTGAGTGCATGCAGATGCGCGAACTTCCCAAAGGCTGGGATGCCGACTTACCCAGCTTCCCGGCCGATTCCAAAGGTCTCGCGAGCCGCGATTCATCCGCCAAGGTACTTAACACTATCGCGCCGCATTATCCTTGGCTGATCGGGGGCGCGGCGGACTTGGCGCCATCGACCAAGACGCGTCTTACATTTGAAGCAGCCAAGGATTTCGAAGCCGACGCTTACGGTGGCCGCAATTTGCACTTCGGCATCCGCGAACACGCCATGGGCGCGATTGTGAATGGGCTCGCATTGTCCAAAATCCGCGCTTACGGATCGACCTTCCTCATTTTTTCCGATTACATGAAGCCGGCTATCCGCTTGAGCGCACTGATGCGGCTCCCGGTCGTTACCATCTTCACGCATGATTCGATCGGCCTCGGGCAGGACGGTCCGACGCACCAGCCGATCGAGCAGCTGATCGCGCTACGGGCGATTCCTGGTCTGATCACGTTACGGCCGGCCGACGCCAACGAGGTCGTCGAGGCCTGGCGCGTCATCGCCGGGTTGAAGCATCAGCCCGCCTGTTTGGTACTGAGCCGTCAGCCGCTCCCGACCTTTGACCGCAGGCGCTATGCTTCGGCCACAGGCGTCGCGCGTGGCGCCTATGTCATGGCCGATGCCGAAGGCGCTAAGCCAGCGGTGATCCTGATCGGCACCGGCAGCGAGGTTGCGCTCTGCGTCGAAGTCTATGAGACGCTCAAGCAGGAAGGTATTGCGGCGCGCGTGGTCAGCATGCCGTCGTGGGAACTGTTCGAACAGCAGGATCAGGCCTACCGCGACAGCGTGCTGCCACCAGACATCACGGCGCGCGTTTCGGTGGAGGCGGGCGCGGTGATCGGCTGGGATCGTTACACCGGCATGAACGGCGCCAGGATCGGCATGCGCAGTTTCGGATCATCGGCGCCGATCAAGGATCTCATGAAGAAATTCGGTTTCACGCCGGAGAAGGTGCTCGCCGCGGCCAAGGAGCAGATTGCGAAATCTGAGAGGCAGACAATATGAATCCGCTGAGGCAACTCGAAGCATGCGGTCAGTCGCCTTGGCTGGACTATCTCAAGCGCAGCCTGATCGAAAAGGGCGAGTTGCGCACCCTGATCGAGCGTGACGGGCTCAAGGGGATCACTTCGAACCCCTCAATCTTTGAAAAGGCGATTGGCGAGAGCGACGAATATGCCGAAGCGCTGAAGCAATTCCAAGCGCAGGCCGACCACAGCATTTCCGAAATCTACGAGCATTTGGCGATTGCCGATATTCGTGCCGCCGCCGATGTGCTTCGTCCGGTTTACGACGAGACGCAAGGCCGCGATGGTTATATCAGCCTGGAATGCTCGCCCTATCTGGCCAATGATACCGAAGCGACAGTCGGAGAGGCGTTGCGGTTATGGGCGGCGGTGCAGCGTCCCAACCTGATGGTGAAAGTGCCGGCGACGCCGGCCGGGATCCCTGCGATCCGCCAACTGACCGGTCGTGGGCTGAACATTAACATCACACTGCTGTTTTCCGTGACAGTCTACGAGCAGGTGGTCGAAGCCTATATTTCCGGGCTCGAGGATCTGAAGCGGACCGGCGGCGATATCTCGAAAATTGGCAGCGTCGCCAGCATCTTCGTCAGCCGCATCGATGTTGCGATCGACAAACGGCTGGACAAGCTCGGGGACAAACGGGTGGCGGATCGGCTGCGCGGGAAGGCGGCAATCGCCAACGCTAAACTCGCCTACGATCGCTACAAAGTGCTGTTCTCCGGACCGCGCTGGCGGGGTCTGGCTGCAGCGGGCGCGAAAACACAACGCCTGCTCTGGGCGTCCACCAGTACCAAAAGCCCCGCCTACAAGGACACAATGTATGTCGAGGCACTGATCGGCCGCGACACCGTGGACACCATCCCGCCGGCAACTATGGATGTATTCCGCGACCACGGTGAGGCGATACCCGACGTCATCGAGCAGGACATAGCGGGCGCGCGCGCGGTACTCGCCGAACTGGAGCGGCGTGGCATCTCGTTAAAGGAGGTCACGGAAGAACTGGTCACCGAGGGCGTGCAGCAATTCGCGGATTCATTCGACAAGCTGTTCGGCGCCATCGCGCGGCAGCGACGCGCTCTTCTGGAGGCCGATCGCTCCAGCATGGAGATCCGACCGGGCTCCCCGGAGATGAAGACCGCCTTCGACGCGGAGACGGAGGCTTGGCGGGCGGGCGGGCGCATTCGGAAGCTTTGGGCCGGCGATAAGTCGCTTTGGGCTGGGACAGACGAGGACAAATGGCTCGGCTGGCTGCAAGTTGTGGAGCAGGAGCTCACCGATGTTGATCGACTGATCGCCTTTGCAAAGGAGGTGAAGCAGCGCGGGTTTACCGATCTCGTGCTGCTCGGGATGGGAGGATCGAGCCTCGGGCCCGAAGTGTTTGGCAAAACGTTTGGGCGACAGGTCGGCTGGCCGCGCTTCCACATGCTGGACGGCACCGATCCGGCACAGATCAAAGCGATCGAACAGGCGGTCGATCTCAGCATGACGTTGTTCCTCGTCTCTTCCAAATCCGGCAGCACGCTGGAGCCCAACATTTTCATGGACTATTTCCTCAACCGGGTCGGCGCGCTGCGCGGCAAGGATAAGGTGGGCGAACATTTTGTCGCGGTAACCGATCCCGGCTCGTCGCTGGATCGACGTGCCAAGCAGCTCGGTTTTGCCCATATTTTTTACGGCGTGCCCTCGATCGGGGGGCGCTATTCCGTGCTGTCGAAGTTCGGCCTGGTGCCGGCAGCGGCGATGGGCCTCGACATTAAACGTCTTCTTCAAATGACGCAGCCGATGCAACGAGCTTGCAGCGCGGATGTGCCACCGGCAGAGAATCCGGGCGTGCGACTCGGCATCGCATTGGGTGTGGCGGCCACGCGTTTTGGCCGCGACAAGGTGACGATCGTTACGTCGCTGGGAATCTCGGATCTCGGCGCCTGGCTGGAGCAGCTTCTGGCGGAGAGCACGGGCAAGCGCGGGCGCGGACTGATCCCACTGGCAGATGAGCCGCTCGCCACACCCGAACGCTATGGCGAAGACCGGTTCTTTGCCTATCTGGAACTGGAAGGGCAACACAATCCGTCACAGCGCCAGGGAATCGCAGCACTGGAGCAGGCAGGCCATCCGGTCGCGCGGATCAGCGTGAAGGATATCTGGCACGTCGGCCAGGAATTCTTCCGCTGGGAAATAGCCACTGCGGTCGCCGGCGCAATCATCGGCATTGACCCGTTCGATCAACCGGATGTCGAGGCGAGCAAAGACAAGACGCGCGCGCTGACCGATGATTATGAGAAGTCGCATCGCTTGCCGGAAGAAACGCCGGTATTCCGCGAGAACGGGCTGGCTCTCTATGCCGACCCCCGCAATGCCGTCGAGCTCGGCCGGCAGAACACGTTGACTGGCTATTTAAAGAGCCATTTCGGCCGCGCGCATGCAGGCGCAAAGTCGGGCGACTACGTCGCGCTGCTGGCCTATATCGAGCGCAACGAGGCGCACACGAAGGTTTTGTCCGCGATGCGCGCGCGCATTCGCGACAAGACGCGAGCCGCTACGTGTCTCGGGTTTGGACCCCGTTTCCAGCATTCGACCGGGCAGGTCTACAAAGGCGGGCCGAATTCCGGCGTGTTTTTGCAGGTGACCTGCGACGATCCCACCGACATGAATGTGCCCGGCCATTCCTATAGTTTCGGCGTCGTGAAGGCAGCGCAGGCCAGCGGCGACCTCGAGGTGCTGGTGGAGCGCGGCCGTCGTGCGTTGCGTGTCCACCTCAAGGATGTCGATACGGGTTTGGCGGAGCTTGCCCGCGCAATGGATTTAGCTCTCGAATAGGGCGCTTTTATCGGTAGGGAGTGAAGCAAATGCAGATCGGCGTCGTCGGCCTGGGCCGAATGGGCGGCAACATGTCCCGCCGCCTGATGAAGGCGGGACATCACTGCGTCGTATTCGACGCCAATGCCAAGCCGCGCGAAGCGCTGGCGAAGGAGGGCGCCACGGCGGTGCAGTCACTGGAAGATATGGTCAAGTCGCTTAAGGAAAAACCGCGCGCGGTATGGGTGATGTTGCCTGCGGGTCGGATCACCGAAGAGACGGTCGAGCACCTCAGCGGCCTGTTAGAGTCGGACGACATCATCATCGATGGCGGAAATTCATTCTACAAAGATGACATTCGTCGCGCCAGAAAGTTGGCGGACAAGCGCATTCGCTACGTCGACTGCGGCACGTCCGGCGGCGTGTGGGGCATAGACCGCGGGTATTGCATGATGATCGGCGGGCCGAAGCAGGCCGTGGAGCGCCTCGATCCAATCTTCGCAGCACTCGCTCCCGGGCTGGGTGATATCCCCAGGACACCGGGCCGTGTCAAAGGCGATACCCGCGCCGAGCGTGGTTACATTCACGCCGGACCGTCCGGCGCCGGCCATTTCGTCAAGATGGTGCATAACGGCATCGAGTATGGTTTGATGCAGGCCTACGCCGAGGGCTTCGATATTCTGTGCAACAAGGATTCGAAGGATCTGCCCGAAGATGAGCGTTTCACGCTGAACTTGCCGGATATCGCGGAGGTCTGGAGGCGCGGTAGCGTTATCTCATCCTGGCTGCTCGATCTCGGTGCGGCTGCGCTGGCGAAGGACCCGCAGCTGAAGGATTTCTCTGGTTTTGTCCAGGATTCCGGCGAGGGTCGATGGACCGTCGAGGCCGCGATCGAGGAAGCGGTCCCGGCCGACGTGCTCTCCTCGGCGTTGTACGCCCGCTTTCGCTCGCGGCAGGAGCATACCTTCGGCGAAAAGATGCTCTCGGCCATGCGCTTCGGCTTCGGTGGACACATCGAGGGTCAAGAATCTATCGACTCCAAATCAAAGCCGAAAAAATCGCAAGATCACTCAGCAGCACAGAACGCAGCGGAGTAGCGCCATGCTCGATCAACAGTCGCGGATAACTCCGACCGCTCAAGTGATAGAGTCGCCGCCGCGGCGCCAGCCCAGCCCGGCCGATCCCTGCGCGATGGTGATCTTCGGTGCCGGCGGCGATCTGACAAAACGCCTGGTGACGCCAGCTCTCTACAATCTTTCACGGACCAAGGTGCTGCCAGAGAACTTCGTCTTTATTGGCGTGGACCATGGCGAGGGAACTGCCGAGAGCTTGCGCAACCATCTTCACGACATGCTGAAAAGCTTCGTCGGAAATGCTGCCGCCGAGTTTGACGTCGACGAGATCGACGAGAGTGCCTGGAAGCGGCTGTCGGACAAAATGTTCTACGTTCAGGGAGACTTCACCAAGCCCGAGCTGTACGAAAAGATCCGCGCCACGTTGGACCAGGCAGAGAAGACTCACGGCACGCAGGGCAACGTCATTTTCTACCTCGCCGTCGCCGACCGATTCTTTGGCACCGTGGTGGAGCAGCTCGTTAAGGCCAAGCTTACTGATCAGAACGAGAACCAGGATGGCAAGCCCCGGTTCTGGCGCCGCGTGGTGATCGAGAAACCATTCGGCCATAGCCTCAAATCGGCGCGCGAGTTGAATGCCAGCATCCTTCATACGCTGCACGAGGACCAAATCTTCCGCATCGATCACTTTTTGGGAAAGGACACAGTTCAAAGCATCATGGCGTTCCGCTTCGCCAATGGGCTGTTCGAGCCAATCTGGAATCGCGACCGGATCGATCACGTGCAGATCACCGTGGCGGAGACGGTCGGTGTGGAACGCCGGGGCAGGTTTTACGAGGCGACCGGTGCGCTGCGCGACATGGTTCCGAATCACGTGTGTACATTGCTCTCGATGGTGGCGATGGAGCCACCGACCGGTTTCGATGCCGCCGCGATCCGTTCAAAGAAGGCCGAAGTGCTGGCCGCGATGCCCGCCATTCAACCGGCGCAGGCGGTGCGCGGCCAATACGGCGCTGGCACGGTGCTGGACAAGACGGTGAAAGCCTATCGGCAAGAGCCCAATGTGGCGCCGGATTCAAACGTTGAGACCTACATCGCGATGCGGCTTGAGATCGACAACTGGCGTTGGGCCGGCGTGCCTTTCTATGTCCGTACTGGCAAGCACATGTCGCTACGAAATACTGAGATCGCGATCCGTTTCAAGCAGGCGCCCTATGCGGCGTTCCAGGGCACTCCTGTCGACACTCTGCGGCCCAATTGGCTGGTGCTACGCATTGCGCCGGATGAGGGGATATCCCTTCAGTTCGAGGTCAAGCGTCCCGGGCCAGTGGTGGATCTCGCCGCCGTCAAG
>DASSLE010000411.1:0-8272 GCA_035689725.1 Pseudolabrys sp. | reverse complement strand
CCGAGCCCGCCGCCTTGGTCTTCGAGATGCTCGCGGAACGCGTCGAGTATGCCGCCCATGAGGGGCCGGGCGTCGACGATCTTCTGGAAGCTCGCCCACTCGCCGATGAAGCAGAACGTGTTTTCGCCGGTCCTGACCAGCGACCCGCCGCGGAAGCCCTTGAGGCCGGGCTTCATGCCGCGGTGTCGCGCAATGAATTGCTCTTGATGGCCCGGCTTGACCCGGAACCGCACGATATTGAATGCCGTCATATCGTCCTCCAATGGTGATGACATAAAAATTGCGCTGATTTTCTGTCATGCGCAAGCCAGCATTTAAACAACCGAGTGCGGGAATGATTAGTAGATTTGTTTCCTCAAGCTTTTATGTACGCTTGTGGCACAAAGCGGACATTAGCTCGGCTATTCGATCACCTCCCCAGCAGTCGAGAGTATATTGGCTGATACTTTTAGGCCGGGCGTCTTCGCGACCTTGAGATTGATTACAAACTCAAACTCGTTGGACAGCACGACCGGCAGGTCGGCTGGCCTTTCGCCTTTAAGAATCCGCCCCGTGTAGATTCCGGCTTGCTGCTGCGCACGTGCCGCGAGCGGCAGTGCTGCCGTGCCGCCGAACTAACGCGATAAACTCGCGCCGCTTCATTCGATCACCTCGTCGGCGGCGTTCAGCAGGCCCTGAGGCACGCTGAAGCCGAGGGCCTTTGCGGTCTTGAGATTGATCACGAACTCGAACTTAGTGGACTGCAATACCGGCAGGACGGCGGGCTTTTCACCCTTGAGAACGCGGCCGGTATAGACGCCGACGTGGCGACTGGCTTCCGTCAAACTGGTCCCGTAACTCATAAGGCCGCCCGCCATAACAAATTCGCGCTGTTCGTAAATTGTCGGGACGGCATTGCGCGCGGCCAACGCGACGATGTGATCGCGCCGCGTGAGGAAGAATGGGTCGGCGCCCACGAGAAGCGCTGCAGGCCTCAATTGGGTCATTGTCACAAAGGCCGTGTCGATCTCCGCCTCGTTGCTGGCGTGCAGGATCTGGACCTGTTGTTCGGCTTCGCTCGCGGCCGCCTGTACCTCCTTGAGCTGGGCTTCGGCAAGCGCAAGGGTCGGATTCAAGAGGGCTGCGATCAGCGCACCCTTCGGGACAAGCTCGCGCAGAAGCCCCAGACGCTTGGCCTCCAGCTGGGTCGTGAGAAAATAAACCCCGGTGGCGTTGCCACCTGGCCGATTGAAGCTGCTGACGAGGCCGAGTGCGACTGGATCGCCGCCGATGCCGAAGACAAGAGGTGTGGTCGTGGTTGCGGCCTTGGCCTTAACGGCTGTTATGCTGCCGCCTGTCGCCACGAGCACCGAAACCGGCAGGCGAACCAGCTCGGCGGCCAAAGCGGGCAGACGGTCATACTGACTTTCGGCCCAGCGGAATGCGATCGCTACGTTCTGACCCTCGACATAACCTGCTTCGCTCAGGCCCTTGCGAAACGCGAGGACAGGCTGCTCCCATGTGGCCTGCGAAAAGCCGTTGAGAAATCCGATGACCGGGACCGCCGGTTGCTCTGCGCGGGCGGCGAGTGGCCATGTCGTCACGACGCCGCCCAGAAGTGTGATGAACTCTCGCCGCCTCATTGCCCCCCCAAGCTCAAGACAGACCATCGTACCAACCAGCGCCAACACTCCGTAGATTGCTGCCTTCCGTCCACCCCAGCTTCGCGAGCGCACCCCGACCGATTCGTCCCCATGCTCAATCTGAAACGTCATTGCTCCGTTTCAATAATCCGGATTGGGGCATCATTTGAAATAGTAGGCGAAATCGATCTCTCGTGTGGTGAAAAAGTTGTTCACTGGAAGGACGTGGACCTGGACTACACGTTTGTCGTCCTTACCCTCAGAAAATTACCAGGCAAGTTTTTATAAGCAGATCACGCATCACAGGTAATCCGCCGCGCCTTGAAATCCGCCATCGTCTGCTCGCGGCTCGCCGCGTAACCGTGACCCGCCGCGCTGTGCCTTGACAATGACCGGCTGGCGCGGTGCGATTTGTTCAGCATCCGCATGTTATTTAGATTGGGGGCAAACATGCCAACGCTGAGTGCGCCAACGCAGATCATCTTTGTCGTCACGCTGTTCCTTGCCGTTATTGCGCTAATCACATTCTTTGTCATGAGTTTCCCGCAAAATAGCCAAGTCGCCTTCTGGACTGCAATGGCGGCGTATGTCGGATTAGCACTTGGGTGCGTGATGAAAGGCGTTTAGAGGCCTTGGCGAGAGGGAAATGTCCGATGGACATTAGCCAGCGGCCCGGCAACCTATTCCTGAACTTACGAGCGACCCCTTTTCTTGGGCAGATTTAAGCTGTGCCTATGGCGGACATTGCCAGAAATCGGGTGGCTAAGAGGTCACCGCGCAGTGATTGTCGCCTGGGTATCCCCACGTAGAATGTTCAGGCATCACTCCGAGTGCAGTTTATGACACTGTCCTCTTTTGGGAAACGTTTTGGTGTCGTCGATGACGACCAGCAACGTGCAATGAGTGGGCTCGAATTTGTTCAGGGACTCGTCAACGGCACGTTGCCTCTGAACACGATGGCGGAAACGCTCGGCTACGACATTGTTGAGGCCTCCAAGGGCCGCGTTATTGCCGCTGCCGAACCCCATGCGAGGCACCGCAACCCTGCCGGCACAGTTCACGGAGGCCTTGCAGCAACGCTGCTCGATAGCTGCATGGGGCTCGCCGTCCAGTCCATGCTGGAGAAGGGCTTTACGCAAACAACGCTTGAGTTCAAGATTTCTCTTGTTCGGCCTATCACCCCGCAGACCGGCTTGGTGAAGGCTGAAGGTAAAGTCATTACTTGTGGACGCCGTGTCGGTACGGCTGAAGGAAGATTAACGGACAAAGATGGCCGCGTTCTCGCTCACGGCACGACAACTTGCTTGATCTTTGAGCACTGAAAACACAACGCGCAAAAGCGGGTGCTGCTGGATTGTCCGCTTTGTGCCAATAGCGGACATCGGTCGCGTTCGGACCGACGCCAAACGAAGTGGCCGGCATTTCTGCCGGACGCGCCTTGCTCACTTTCTCAACCCTGGCCAAATTTACTGGCTTGTGCGTGCCTTAATAGCTGCGGCGACCTGCTCTTTGACTGCATCCAAGTTGAAGCTTGCAGGCTTCTGCATGGGTGGAAATTCGATGAAAGACTGCGCGAAATCCGCCACCACCTGTTGAACAAATACGAAGCGCCAGATTTCGTAGGTGCCCCAGTTGTAGTAAGCTTGCGATTTGTCCGGGCTGTCTGTGCGCTCCATTGGATCAAGACGCAGATTTGTGAGGATGGGGAAGTCTGGCTTCACCGTGCCCCCAAGCCAGCCTCCGGGTTGATCAATGAAGCGGTACTTGTAGTCACCAATTCGGACCGCCCCGAGCGTGCTTTCCGCGAAGTAGATTATTTCTCTTCGCTTCGACGGTCCGTTGCCTGAGATGAAATCAAGTTGGTTGTAGCCGTCGAGGTGGACCTTGAAACTGCGATCCCCAAGCTGCTTTCCCTTCTTTAATTCATCGACGATATTTGGGTTGCCAGCAGCGGCGACGAGCGTCGGGAACCAATCTAGGCCCGACATCAGCGCGTTCTCAACCTTGTTCGCTGGTATCCGACCCGGCCACCGCACAATGCAAGGCACGCGGAAGCCGCCTTCAAGTACAGTCCCCTTCGCGCCTGCGAATGGCGTCTGCCCACCGTCTGGCCAGGTAAAGTTCTCAGCACCGTTATCCGTGGTGAACACCAAGATGGTGTTGTTCTCAAGGCCGGTGTCTTGCAGCTTCTGCATGACGGAGCCGACGATGTCGTCAAGCTGAGCCATTCCGGCTTCGTAGACGCCCCAACCGTTTTCAGGATTGCGCATCTTGTCGTATTTTTCGGAAAGATGCGTGACGACGTGCATTCGCGACGGGTTAAGATAGACAAAAAACGGCTTTCCAGCGGCTCTCGCCTTGTCAATAAACTCAAACGCCTTGTCGCGGATGACCTCGTCGATGGTTTCCATGTTGTACTTAATGCCCTGAACGGGGTGTGGTGGGAGCGGCCCTTCGTCAGTGACCTTTTGCTTGCCGACTTTGCCCCAGCGCGGATCAACCGTCGGATCATCTTGATCGCTCGCCACGCTATGGACGATGTTGCGCGGGCCAACTTTGTTTAGAAGGCTTGGCGGATAATTGCGATGGAACGGGTCCTCCATCGCGTCCAAGTGATACAGGTAGCCCCAGAACTCATCGAACCCGTGCAATGTCGGCAGGAATTGATTGAGGTCGCCAAAATGGTTCTTGCCGAATTGTCCAGTGGCATAGCCCAAGCTCTTGAGAGCCGTAGCGATGGTTGGCGATTGCGCGGGCATGCCTATTGCAGCACCCGCTTGCCCAACGGTCGTAAGGCCGGTGCGAACTGGCAACTGGCCGGTGACGAAGTTGGCGCGTCCTGCTGTGCAACTCGCTTCGGCGTAATAGTCGGTGAAGCGCATTCCTTCGCCGGCTAATTTGTCGAGATTTGGCGTGCGCCCCGCCATCATACCCTGATTGTAGACGCCGACATTTAGCCAGCCCACATCGTCGGCCATGATAAAGACGATGTTCGGCTGCTGGCCGGGCGAAACTGTTGTTTGTGCTTGTGCCTGCGAAGGCTGAACTGCCGCTCCGCACGCTAACGCGTAAACGGCAGCAAACGTAGCGGCGAACAAGACGATGCGACCATGCAATGTACTCAGCCTTTTCCCGAAATTGATTCCAATACTCATGGGAACTCCCTTCGTTTGGTCGCAATGATGCCTCTCGCGCAAGGTGGCCACGACTGACGAAGCTGTCATGGCTGATGGTAAAAATTGCTGAAAAGCCGCCCAATTAGAGACAGCAACAATGTCGGCTTTGGGTCAATAGCGGACATAACGGCGCGTCCGTGGCATGTCCGCTTTACCCCCAAAAGCGGACATTAGCTCGCGTCAATCGCATGTCCGCTTTGTGCCAAAAGCGGAAATTAAGTGCGGTTTACGGTGGCGCCGTCCTCTGCATTGAAGGGAGGTTAGAAATGGAGCGCATCCAGCTGGCGAGCTATAGCGATCCAACCCGCCTGCGCGGGCTATCACAGCGCGGATAGATAGCGCGCCATGGCATCCCGCTCGCTGTCTGTTAGCGCTCGCATGAATTTCGGCATGTCGCCGTTGTTGGTTCTTTCATCGGTGGCGAAGCTGCGCATCGCTGCGACCAGGTATTCGTAACTGAGCCCTGCCAGCCGCGGCGCCGGCGGGCCTCCCTCAAAATTCGGCTGATGGCATGGCTGGCACTGGGCGATTCCATTGGGCGGCGGCACAGAAGCGGCGGCCGCGTGTTGCGCCGGCCAGCCCTTGGCGGCGAAATAAGCCGCGATCTTGCGAAGATCTTCCTGCGCAATGCCTTTGGCTATAGGCGACATGATCGGGTTGTCGCGATCGCCACTTCTGTAGTCATGCAATTGCTTGACGAGATAGCTCAGCTGCTGACCCGAGATGATCGGAATGGTTTTTGGGTCGGTGGGTACACCATTCTGGCCGTGGCATGCGGCGCACACCTGCGCTTTTGCCTCGATGTCGTCGGCGGCATACCCCGGTACGGCAGTGACCGCAAAACTAACTCCGGCACCGAAAATCGTCGAAAAGAAACGTTTGAACATAGCTACTCCCTCCCGTGATTGCGCACGGTGCCCGGTAAATGCAAGTATCCAAACAAAGCGCGCAAGGCGCAATCCAGCCCGATATGCTCGGGTTGTCGCTCCAATCAGCTCGGCAAATATAGTGCCGAAGCCCGTGGATCAGGCTTGTTCCACCACCCAAGCGGAGTCACGATACCCTATCCGTCGACTATCGACAGAATCAGTCCCGATCCCCCAGGGAGTCGAGCTTCAAAGCAACCAAAACAAACTTTCTAGGGAGAACCCGATGCGAAGCAAACTGATATTGAGTTTGACTGCCAGTGCAGCGGTGATGCTCTTCCATTCAACAACTCAAAAGATTTGGGCACAAGACCAGGCGGCACTGACCGGCACCGTAAGCTCCGACGCCGAAGGCAACATGGAAGGTGTGGTCGTCACCGCCCAGAAGCCTAGCTCGATCGTCCAGGTCAGCGTGACCACCGACGCCCAAGGCCGCTATACCTTCCCAGAGAACCGCCTGAATCCGGGCGAATATACGATCAGCATCCGCGCGGTCGGCTACGATATCAACTCCCCGACCAAGGCGACTGTAGAATCCGAGAAGACCACCACGACCGACATCAAGCTCAAAAAGACCAAAAATCTGGCCAGCCAGCTCACCAACGCCGAGTGGATGATGAGCATCCCCGGCACCGAAGAGCAAAAGGCGATGCTGCTCAATTGCACCGGTTGTCACACGATAGAACGCATCGTGCGCTCGACGCACGATTCCGACGAGTGGACGCAAGTAGTCGCCCGCATGATGGGCTATGGCGCTGTGAGCCAGCCGATCAAGCCGCAACCCATGTTGGATAAGACCCGCGCGGGCACACCGGAGCAATACCGCAAGATGGCTGACTATCTCGCGACCATCAATCTAAGCTCGGTCGACCATTGGCAATACGATTTGAAGACGCTGCCTCGCCCGAAGGGCCGGGACACCCGCGCCATCGTCACCGAGTACGACATGGTGCGGCCGACGACCGAGCCGCATGACGTTCTGGTCGATAAGGAAGGCAACGTCTGGTATACGGACTTCGGCGAGATGTTCATCGGTAAGTTCGATCCGAAGACGTTCAAGCTCACCGAATATCCGATCAAGAAGTTCAAGGATAAGGCGCCCACCGGACTCCTCAGCATCGAGTTCGACCATACCGGCAAGATCTGGTTCGACACGATGTACCAGGGCTCACTCGGCTGCTTAGACCCGAAGACCGGCGAGATTTCCTATTATCCACTGCCTCCCGAATATAACGATGACCGCGTGCAACTGAATTTCACGGGACTGCACTACGAGGTCGACGGCAAGGTATGGACCAAGAGCGTCGGCACGCAGCACATCTTCCGGCTCGATCTGGCGAGCAACAAATGGGAGAGATTCCACCCAACCGACCAACTGCCGGGCGTCAAGAATGCCGGCATTTATCAGGTCATGGCGGACTCCAAGAACAACCTTTGGATGGCCGAATTCACCGAAGGCCATCTCGGCAAGATCGATGCGAAGACGACTGAAGTGACGTGGTACGCCATGCCCACCGCGCACGCTCGTGCTCGCCGCATGGAAATTGACGATCGGGACCGCGTCTTGGTGGCCGAATATCGAACCAGCAAGGTCGCGCTGTTCGACACCGAGACAAAAACATTCGCCGAATACACCCTGCCGGAATACACGTTCCCGTACCGGGCCAATTTCGACAAGAACGGTGAAATCTGGGCCTCCACGATGAGCACCGATCGCGTCGTGCGGCTCGATCCCAAGACCGGCCATACGGTTCAATATCTGATGCCGTCCGACACCAATATGCGCACGGTGTTCCTCGACAATTCGACGACGCCGGTGACGTTCTGGGTCGGCAGCAACCACGACCACAGGATCGTGAAAGTGGAGCCGCTCGACTAAGTCTCGGCAACGGGGCGATGTGTGAGTTCGAGAATTCGCACACTCCCCGGCGAAAGAAAAAGAAACAAGACGGGCAGGATGCAGCGCGTGAGCGTCGGACAAGGCGCCGCGAACATTAATGATTAGGAACGAGCCATGTCTCGATCTGAGAAGCCGCGCTCCGAGCCGGAGATAATCCCGCCTGGTCACCAGCGAGGCACGCGGCGAGAGCGCGTCTTCGCCGACGCGCGCAGCACCGAGCGGATCTACGTCGCGCGGATCAGGCCGTTCGGCGTCATTCTCGCCATGCTGATCGTGGGCGCCCTGTCGGCGGACGCACTCGCGCTGCTGCTCGGTGCGCTGCTCATCTCGCTGCCGTTAGTCATCGCGTTCATCGCCGGCGCCATCATCACCGTGCTACTGCGCCCATTCTTTCGCGAGGGGCGCTGAAGCCAACACACGATGCGACCTAGCTGATCAAGGCCGACGCTCGTACTTGTCCACTTTTACGGGTGCGGCTGAAGTGTTCGCTTTGTGCCAATAGCGGATTTCATCGCGGGCAAAATTACCTCGAACGCAGAAGAAAGTGCCCATTTTGCTCAGTCACGATTTCAAGACGTTGCCTTATGTCGCCAGACAATGTCGGATAGTCTTTCACAGGCATGACGAAATACTGTTCGCCTCTATTTA
>DASSLE010000410.1:0-36262 GCA_035689725.1 Pseudolabrys sp. | reverse complement strand
GATGAAATCATGCGCGCCCGGTGACTCGCCAGCAGGACGAGATCAAAGCGGTTCTCAACCTTGTCGATACAATCTTCTACGGTGACACGGGCCATAGGCTCGTCACTCCATCTGGTGGAACTTGTCCTGAATTCGCCTGCTAGGTATCCTCTGGCGCATGGAATTTCAAGCTTTTTTGTCTTGGTTTAGCCGCAACCGTCTGTTACTCGACACTTGCAAGACCGCTAGCAGGCCGATCGCATTGGATTTTGTCGGCACGGCGTAATTGCGCAGATGGCAGCTCAATTGATCGGGAATGCCACATGCCCTGTTAACAATGGTCTCAGATCGCGCGAGGCTTCTCGCGTTACGCATCGGTTAGGATCCGGACGTAACCCATAGTGAATTGTGAGAAAAACCCATGACCGTACCCGGCGAAAAAATCGCTTTATTCATTGATGGAGCCAATCTTTACGCGACCGCGAAATCTCTCGGCTTCGACATCGATTACAAGCGTCTGCTTCGTGAGTTTCAATCGCGCGGGTATCTCCTGCGCGCGTTCTATTACACCGCTGTGATTGAAGATCAGGAATACTCCTCGATCCGCCCGCTGATCGATTGGCTTGACTACAATGGCTACTCGGTCGTCACCAAGGCGACGAAGGAATTCGTCGATCAGACCGGAAGGCGCAAAGTCAAAGGAAACATGGATATCGAACTTGCGGTCGATGCCATGGAAATAGCGGGCACGATCGATCACATGGTGCTGTTCTCCGGCGATGGCGATTTCCGTTCGCTGATCGAGGCCGTACAGCGCAAAGGCGTGCGTGTCACCGTCGTTTCAACCGTCTCCAGTCAGCCTCCAATGGTGGCGGATGAATTGCGCCGCCAAGCCGACATTTTCGTCGACATCGTGACGCTACAGTCCAAGATCGGACGCGATCCGGCCGAGCGGACCGCACGTGAAGCGCGCGGTCCGCGCGACGACCGCGAGTCGCCGCAGCACACGCCGCAATTCCTGCAGCGTCCACCGACGCCGCAGCGAGCCACCGCGCCCGCCAGCGTCGGTGCGGAAGACGACGACGAAGAGTCTTTCGAATAGCGGTGTCCTATGGCTAGGGCCAACGGCAAGCCTGGGCGCGACTGCCCCCGCTGCCCGCGGCTCGCCGCGTTCCGTAAAACCTGGCGTGTCAAAGAGCCGACCTGGTTCAATGCGCCAGTCCCCTCCTTCGGTCCCATTGACGCACGCCTGTTGATCGTCGGCCTCGCGCCCGGCTTGCAAGGCGCCAATCGAACCGGCCGTCCGTTCACTGGCGACTATGCCGGCGTGCTGCTTTACGACACGCTCGCCAAGTTCGGCTTTGCGCTCGGTGACTATGGTGCGCATCCCGACGATGGACTTGAGTTGGTCGACTGCCGGATTACCAACGCGGTGCGCTGCGTGCCGCCGGAAAACAAGCCGACGCCGGAAGAAATAAAAACCTGCCGTGATTTTCTTGTGCCAACAGTAAGCGAGATGAAAAGCCTGCAGGCCATAGTTGCCCTTGGCCGTATAGCGCATGAGAGCACCGTGCGCGCGCTCGGAGGCAAACTGTCGGATGTCGCGTTCGGGCACGGCAGCAGACACCAGCTCGGCCCGATCGCGCTGTTCTGCAGCTATCACTGCTCTCGCTACAACACGAACACCGGCGTGCTTACGCCCGAGATGTTTCGCAAAGTTTTTGCGATAGTGCGCCGTTATCTCGACGCTTGAAGCCAGGCGATCACTTCCTCGGCGTTCTTGTCGGGCGGAAACACCGGATAGAACGCCTTCGTGATCGTGCCGTCGTCGATGACAAGCGCCATGCGCTTGAGCAGAGTCATTCCAGCGACGGAAAATGTCGGCAGCTTGAGCGATTTGGTCAGTGCCAGCTTTTCATCCGACAAAATTGCAAACGGCAAATGCAGGCGCGTGGCCGCCTCCCGCTGGTAAGCGGTGTCTTGGGCGGAGAGTCCGTAAAGTTGAGCCACCCCGAGCCGCTTGAGTTCGATAAAATGATCCCGGAATGAGCACGATTGCGGCGTGCACCCTCGCGCGCCGGGAATCTGATCCCATCCATCGGGCGGGTCAACGCCGGGAACGCCAGTCCGCGGATAGACATAGACGATTGTGCGGCCCTTGAGCCTCGACAGATTGACCGGCGCACCGTCGGTCGCCGACAGCGTCAGGTCGGGCAGATTCATGCCGGCCAGATGGCGGGCAGCGCCCTCGTCTTGCGGCACCGGAATTCCCGGCGGCAGAAACTGCGGATTATGCGTGCCCGGCGCTTCGGTCATTTCGTGTCTTTATAGCTCATAAATTCCATGAGCGAGCCGTCGGGATCGCGAAAGTAGACCGACGTGCCCGGGCCCTTGGCGCCAAAACGCTGCAGCGGTCCGCGCTCAATTGCAACGCCGTGTTGTGTCAGATGTGCGATCGCGCGCTCGATCGGGCCCTGCCATTCGAAGCAAAGGTCGCTGTTGCCCGGCTGCACCGGCAGCCGCGCCACTTCCGCTGGCTTCACGCCCGGCCCGTGCACATTGAGTTGCTTGTCGCCAAAGCGATAGGCCCAGCCCGCCGGCCGTTGCACCAGTTCGGCACCCATGACTTCGCTGTAGAACTTGTTTGATCGATCCCAGTCAGAGATGTGGATCACGCAATGGTCGAGTTTGGTGGGCGGCATAGCTCTAATCCCGGAAGCAAATTGTCACGGTACCGTGATCGCTCAGACGTAAAGACGGGCGCCAAATACTATATCTTGGTAATTATAGGAAACGCATGGGGCGACCATGAAACCTACTCAACTCATCAAGACCAGCGTCGCTGTCGCGATGCTGGTGGCCATCGCATCGGTGCCGGCGGCTGCCCAGAGCGCGAGTGCCGCGCTCAAAAGCGCCGACGGCAAGGACGTCGGTACGGCACAACTGACGCAAACTCCGTCCGGCGTGTTGATTAATCTTTCGGTCAAGGGCTTGCCGGCGGGCGAGCACGCTTTTCACATCCATGCGGTCGGCAAGTGCGAGCCGCCTTTCACCACCGCGGGTGGGCATTTCAATCCAGCGGGCAAGAAGCACGGCATGATGGCGGCCGAGGGCCACCACGCTGGCGACATGCCGAACCTGTATATTCCGGCAAACGGCGAGCTTACGGTCGAGGTCGTAAACGCCGATGTCACACTCGACAAGGGCAAGCCGAATTCAGTGTTCGATGCCGACGGCTCGGCGATCGTGATCCATGCCGGAAAAGACGACTACAAGACAGATCCAACCGGCGACGCCGGCGGCCGCATCGCCTGCGGCGTGATCCAGTAGCTGATGCGTTAGCGAGCGATGCCAAGTTTGCGGTCGGCCGCGACTATGCGCCGCTCGTCGTTCAGTCTGAACGTCCTCCGACCTGCATTCGGGCGATGCTAGCCTTTCATCCGCATCAGCCGCCCACGCTCGCGCTCCCAAGAACGTTTTTTCAGGGTCTCGCGCTTGTCGTGCAGCTTCTTGCCGCGGGCGAGCGCAATTTCGATCTTCGCGCGGCCTTTCTCATTAAAGTAAAGCTTTAACGGTACGATCGTCATGCCTTCGCGCTCGACCGCCCCAACCAGCCGATTGATCTCCCGCTTTTGCAGCAGCAATTTACGCGCCCGCTTTGGCGCATGGTTGAACCGGCTGGCCTGGAAATATTCCGGAATATTCGAGTTGATCAGCCAGAGCTCGCCTCCGCGCGCGTCTGCATAAGATTCGGCAATCGTGGCCTTTCCGGCGCGCAACGATTTCACTTCGCTGCCGGTGAGCACGATCCCGGCTTCGAAGGTGTCGCCGATCTCGTAGTGGAAGCGTGCCTTGCGATTGTCGGCGACCACCTTGAAGCGGCGTTCGGGTTTTGCGGCCATGGGCTTGTGGTTCGCGTTCAGCGCGATTTGAGCTGGTCGCGGATTTCGGTGAGAAGCTCTTCGGTCTTCGACAGCGGCGGTGCCTTCTCAGCCTCCGCTTCCTTGCGCGAAAGCCGGTTGATCCCGCGAATCACCAGGAACAACACAAAGGCGATGATGATAAAGTTAAGCGAGATGGTGAGAAAATTTCCCCAAGCCAATACTGCGCCTTCCTTTTTTGCCTCGGCGAGCGTCGTGGCCGTAACCTTCGAGGATAGCGGGAGGTAATTATTCGAGAAATCTATGCCCCCGGTAATCGCGCCCACCACCGGCATGATGACATCGCCAACCAACGAATTCACGATGGACGAGAAGGCAGCGCCGATGATTACGCCGATGGCGAGGTCAACCACATTGCCGCGCAGCGCAAACTTTTTGAACTCGGCCAGCATGACGTTCAGCTTTGATTGCACATGGTTTTGCCCGAAAACCGTTTCTCACTTTTTGCGGTTATACACTAGTTGATCAGGCCGGCGTGCACGATCGCTTGGCGCACGGCGGTCTGCGCCTTCTCGCTCGCCGGCACCATCGGCAGTCGCACTGTGTTAGCGCACTTGCCGATCAGCGACATGGCATACTTGATCGGCGCCGGACTCGTTTCCACGAACAGATTGATATGTAGCGGCGTCAGCTTGTCCTGCACCTTGAGCGCGGCTGCAAAATCTCCCTTCAGACAAGCCGCCTGGAATTCGGCACAAAGCCGCGGCGCTACATTCGATGTCACCGAGATACAGCCATGGCCCCCATGCGCCATGAAGCCAAGCGCCGTGATGTCCTCGCCCGAGAGCTGATTGAAGTCTGGCCCCATAGCGGCGCGCTGTTGCGACACGCGGGTCATGTTGGCGGTAGCGTCCTTCACGCCGGCAATGTTCTTCAGCTCATAGAGACGCGCCATGGTGTCGACTGACATGTCGACGATCGAGCGGCCCGGGATGTTGTAAATGATGATCGGGATGCCGATGGCATCATTGATGGCCTTGTAGTGCTGATAGAGGCCTTCCTGCGTCGGCTTGTTGTAGTAAGGGGTAACGATCAGCACCGCGTCGGCGCCCGCCTCTTCGGCATGCTGCGACAGCTCGATGGCCTCAGCAGTCGAATTGGAGCCAGCACCCGCGACGACCGGCACGCGCCCGTTGGTCTGGTCGATGCACCACTCCACCACCTGCTTGTGCTCGTCGTGCGACAGCGTCGGGCTCTCGCCGGTGGTTCCGACCGGAACCAAGCCACTGGTGCCCTCGGCGATTTGCCAATCCACAATGTCGCGGAACGCCTTTTCGTCGACCGAACCGTTCTTAAACGGCGTGACCAGCGCGGTAAAAGAGCCTCGAAAGCTCGTCTTGGCGGTCATGGCACGACTTCTCCACAGAGATCCGGACTGAGGCCCCATAGATATCGGGTCGGGGGCACCGATGAAAGCCCCGCGCTTATAATGGGCCTATGAATTGGCGTGATAGTTAGGGCCTTGCCCCGTTTTTGCCCCTCTCCCCACCTAGGGTCCCCACACCCCAAATTTTCGATATCCTTCATCAACGATATTGGCCTAATGGGGGCCAATGCGAGTTTGCGACCCTTGCCTGAGTCGCGGTTGCCGGGACCGAGAGCAAAAGATTGAAAGATTGGATGAACGCGACTAGTCGCTGCCACATAGGCGTCTATTTGGCGATCGCGGCCACCTGCGGGCTCGGCGGCGAGGCGCTATCAGCCACCGTAAAAAATGTTCCATTGCCGCGCCCGCGGCCAGCCATCAATACCGCCAAGCAAGCGGCCGCACCCGGCGCTACCACCGCCCCGCAACCGAAGCTCCCGCAGAAGCGCCCGCCGGCCAATAGTGCTGGTCTCTCCTCCTTCGCGCAGGCTAATGTCGGCCTGCATGGCGCGATATTCGAAAGCCAGGCTTTTTTTAAGCCGCTCGCGCGACCTACCTCCGGGCCCTTCGCCATCGCACCGACGGCCGCCACTTCGTCCGCCGATATCGCCGCGTTGAAACGCGTCATCGAGGCGTCTCGCAAGGGCAAGGAAGCGGACGCCAATGCCGCCGAGGCGAGCATCTCCGATCCGGTTGCGCGCAAGCTCGCCGAATGGGTAATCCTGCGGTCCGACAACACCAATCCGACCTTCCAGCGCTACGCCGCTTTCGTGCAGGCCAATCCGAGCTGGCCGCACTCCCCACTGTTCCGCCGCCGCGCCGAGAACGCGCTGTGGAACGACGGGGTCGATGACACCACGGTGCGCGCCTTCTTCGCCAAGCAACAGCCGGCGACGGCCAAGGGGCGCTTTATGCTGGCGCGCACCTTGCTCGCGCAGGGCGACCGCGAGGGAGCGGCAGCGCTGGTGCGCCATGCCTGGCGCAATGATGAATTCAGCGCCGAAGTTGAAAAAAAAGTGCTCGAAATGTTCGGGGGCATGCTCAGTGCCGCCGACCATAAGGTGCGTATGGAGCAACGTTTCTACGCCGACGATGTCGCCGCCGGCCAGCGCGCCGCTGATCGGCTTGGCGGCAACGAACCTGCAATCGGGCGTGCGCGTACGGCGGTCCTGCGCAACGCGGGCAACGCCAAGGCACTCCTCGATGCGGTGCCAGCCGCAGCGCAGAGCGACCCTGGCTATATTTTCGCGCGCGTGCAATGGCTACGCCACAACAATAAGGCGGAAGAAGCCGGTAAGCTTATCCTCACTGCGCCGAAGAATCCTGAGGCACTGGTCAATCTCGACCAGTGGTGGCTGGAGCGGCGCCTGCTGGTGCGCAAGCTGCTCGATGAGAACGATGCGCACGCCGCCTATAGTGTGGCGCGCGACGCCGCACCGCCGATGCGTGGCTTCTATCGCGTCGACGCGCATTTCACTGCCGGCTGGGTGGCGTTCCGTTTTCTGCGCGATCCGAAAACGGCGGCCGGCCATTTCGCTCATATTGTCGAAGGAACGGAAAACCCGCATGCGCTTGCTCGCGGCGGTTATTGGCAGGGTCGCGCGGCGGAGGCCATGGGCCAGGAGGCTCAGGCAAAAGCTTTCTATGAAACGGCCGGGCAGTACACCGCTACCTATTACGGCCAGCTGGCGCGGGCTCGGCTTGGCCTTAAGGATCTTGGCCTACGCGGGCCGCCGGCATTCACCCCACAAGAGCAAAACGTTCTCAGCAATCTCGAAGTCGTGCGCGCGGCGGAAATCCTCTACGCGCTCGGCGAGCGCGACATGTTAGCTTCGATCTACGCTGAGCTTGGCGAAAGTGCGACTGACATCGCCGGCATGGCCGTCATGGGCGAACTTGCTGGTAAGCAAGGCGATGGGCGCGCGATGCTGCTGCTCGGCGAATCTGCATATGCGCGCGGACTACCGCTCGACTATTACGCCTACCCGACCGTTGGTCTCCCCGACTATCAGCCCATCGCCCCACCGATCGAGGCGGCGGTCGCCTATTCAATCGCGCGCCAGGAGAGCCACTTCAATCAGAAGGTCGTTTCGACGGCCCACGCGATGGGCCTGATGCAGGTAACACCGGCAGCCGGCATGGATACCGCCGCCAAATTCAACATCGCCTACAACCGCGATCGCCTGCTGAAGGACCCAGTCTACAACATGCAGATGGGTGCGGCCGAACTGTCCAACCTTTTGAACGGCTACAACGGCTCATATATCCTCACCTTCGCCGGCTACAATGCGGGGCGCGGCCGCGTGAGGCAATGGATCGCGGCATATGGCGATCCGCGCGACCCCCATGTCGATCCGGTCGATTGGGTTGAACGCATCCCGATCTCGGAGACCCGCAACTATGTCGCGCGGATCATGGAGAACTTGCAGGTCTACCGTGCACGTTTCGGCGGCAGTAGCAAATTGCTGATCGAGGCCGACCTCAAGCGCGGCGGTGCGAATTGATGCCCGTCTTGCCGCCTCCAGAGCATTTCCCCTCCGTTATCTTGCGCGGGTTTGACCCGTGCGTCCACGCATTGCCCATGCGTTAGATTGGCTGCGGCATCGATGCTACAAACGCGCCATGCAGAACGGCACCTCCAGCATCTTTATCTCTGCCCCTGATAGCTTGCGCCTGCACGCCCGCTGTTATGGGCGCGGCAGCGCACAGGGTACGCCCGTGGTGTGCTTGCCCGGCCTCGCCCGCACCGCTGCCGATTTCGAGGCGCTCGCTTCGGCACTCGCACATGAAGGCGCCTACCCTCGCCGCGTGATCGCGCTCGATTATCGCGGGCGAGGACTTTCCGATTATGACCGCGATCCGGGAAATTATTCGCTCCGGATCGAGCTGGCCGATGTAATCGCGGTTGTTACCGCGCTCGATGCGTTGCCCGGGATTTTTGTCGGCACATCGCGCGGCGGGATCCTAAGCATGCTGCTTGCCGCCGTGCGGCCGACCGCGATCGCCGGCGTGGTGCTCAACGACATCGGCCCCGTGATCGAGCCTCTGGGCCTGATGCGCATCAAAGCCTATGTCGGCAAGCTGCCGCAGCCGCGAAATTTCGAGGAAGGCGCCGAAATCCTGCGCCGGTTGTTCAGTGCGCAGTTTCCGAAACTGGGGCACGACGATTGGCTCGCCAGCGCCCACCGCACGTTCAAGGAAGAAAAGGGCCAGCTGGTCACGACCTACGACATCAAACTCGCTAAGGCGATGGAAGGGGTCGAGCCAGAACAGCCCATTGCGTCTCTGTGGAAGGAATTCGACGCGCTCGCGCAGATTCCGGTGATGGTTATCCGCGGAGCCAATTCCGACATTCTGTCGGCCGCCACAGTTGAAGCCATGCGCGCGCGGCGTGCCGCACTCGAGACGCTGGAGGTACCCGACCAGGGGCACGCGCCGTTATTAGCCGAAGCAGAGACGATCGCGCATATCGCAGAGTTCGTTGGCCGCTGCAACCACTCCGTTCATTAGCAGGTGCCACATCGTAGCCGTCTATTCAACAGCGCTCGCTGTCAAACTTGATTGACGGTCGTTCAAGAACACAGTCCCAATCGCCTACCCAATGCTGTCGGCGATGATAGATCAGTCGGGATGCGCACCAAGAGCTTTATGCAAGCGCGCGTCGTGGGTCTCGAAATGGCGAGAGAACCACGCATCGAGCCGCGCACTGAGCTCGGCGCTGGCGACCTCATGGTCCTCGAAGTCGTCCATGATGTCGCGGATTTCATCGAGCAGCCGCTCGTGGTCGGCCTTGTGCTGGCTCAATTGATCGTAGCGACGCTCGCGCATGAACCGTTCTTCAAGCGCAAAATGTGCAGAGATGCCCCTAAACAGGTCGCCAAAGAACGCGCTGATTGAAAGTTTTTCGCCGCTTGCCGTGAGCTGGTCGTGCAGTCGATTGATGAGTTCGATCAGCTCCTTATGCTCGTGATCGACGGCATCGACTCCAACGCTATATTGATCCTTCCATTGCAACAGCGCCATAATCATCACTCCTCAGTGGAAGAGGAACTCGCCGCGTTCAGAACGGAAATCGATAACAAACATCTGCTCCGGAACGAGAGTAATCGCTTTTCCGCTCGCATGATCAAACCCGTCTATTCGCGGCGTGTCGCGCATTCGGACCGCAATTTCATATTTGCCCGCCGGTACGACGAAGCGCTCGTAGACCCGCGAAGGTCCATCGCCCGCGATGCCGGTCGGCGGCAGATTTTTACGGAAAACTGTACGCCCGCCGAGATCGAGCTCGACATAAAGCGGACGCCGGCCGCGCGGGCAGTCCTGCACCCGCCGCATGTTGGGCGGAAGCTTACTGATCTCCTCCGGTGTCAAGCGGCGGCATTCCGCCGTGCGGTCGGCGCCGTGCACGAAGGTAAGTATGATGATGGCCGATCCGGGGGGGATAGAACGGTAGACCGGCTGGTTGGCGAACGTGGCGACGGCGGTGAACAAAGCCGCAATCACGACGAACTGCCCGATGAGACGCCCATAGCTCATGGGACGTCTCCCGTTTCAGTGAGCGCGCGTTCACCGCCGGGTCCCGATGCCGAACTCGGCGGCAGCGGCGCGCGCGGCTTCTTAAGCGGCAATTTGGCGATTTTCGCCGTAAATTCGGCAATTTCGGCGGCGACGCGGCGGGTCGCGACCGCGGAGGTCCAAACCATGGCGATCCGCTCGCGGGGCACACGGGCACGCAAGTAGGGATCGCGTGTTCCGGCAAAACGTTGCTGGGTCCAGGCGATGCCGAGACGATTGAAGCAGGCGCTTTCCGCGCATCCGGCGATCACCACGCCGTCCACGAGATCGCGGCTGAGCACAAAATCGAATAGCGACGGTGGCGCCATGGCGACGCAGGGCAGACGGACCGCGCCGTCAAGGCCCCGGGCGCCGCTATGATCGCAGGCAAAGATCAGCACCCGAGTCGGTCTCGGTAGCGCCTTGGCCGCGTCAATCGTTCGTTCGCGCAGCTCCTTAAGGCTGTAATCGGGCAGGTCGATGCCGGTCTTGAGCTCCTCGGTGCGCCGAAACGGTGTTGAGGACGGGCAAGCGCCGACGCAAATGCCGCATGAGGTACACAGGGCAGCGTTGACCTGGGCCTGGGAGGGGAACGGCAACCCGTCGCTGCGGCCGACCATGCGGATGGCCTCGTAGGGACAGTCCTCGGCGCAGCGGGCACAGCCATTGCAATGGGCGAGATCGACCTCGGCAGCGCGGGCGCGGCGCAAGGGTGGCAGCCAGGGCATCACGCCGATCATCAGCGAGAAGGCGCCAAGGAACACCCATACGCCTCCCCGGCCCCAGATATCGGTCAATGGGTAAAGCGGCAGATAGAACCAATCGAGGCCGACCTCTACCGGCGCCTTGGCGAGATCGACGTGCCCCTGCGACAATGCCGGCTTCCATAACGACACGCCAATCAGCGCCAGCAGCGACATCGCGGCGAGCATGCGCGGCGGATTTATTTTGGGCCGCGAAATGCGCAGGATATGTACCCACATCATGAACAGCAGAAATAGGGGCACCGCAATATGCATGAACACCATCAGGGTGAAGAAGCGGCTGGTGAGCGTGCCGGTGGAGATGAAATTGCGCGCGATCGGCTCGCCGAAGATCGGCAGACGATCGAGCAGCTCTGAAGTGGTAATGGCCACGTATTGCGCGAGCTTATCCCAGACCAACCAATAGCCGGTGATACCCGAGCCGTAGAGCAGCCAAATTATCGGCAGGCCGGTGAACCAGGAGAACCAGCGTGAACCGCGATATTGGTCGTAAGCAAATTGGCGCAGCAGATGGGTTGCGACCATCAACACCATCAGGTCGGAAGCATAGCGGTGCAGACTGCGCATCACGCCCGCGTGAAACCAGTGTTCGCGGCTGATGAATTCCACGGACTCGTAGGCGCGTTCGATGCCGGTGTCGAAAAAGATGAAGAGATAGATGCCGCTGACAGTCACGATCCAGAAGAAGAAGAAGCCGAGCGCACCGAGTTGAGCGAGCGGATTGAGAGCCGGCCCAAACAGCCGCTCGAACGGCTGCTCGATGAGTTCAAACCCGTACCGCAGCACGTTGCGGACTGCGCTGATCACCAGTCGCTCCAAATCAATCCCGCCTGTAGATCAAGCGTGTCGGGCACGAATCCACTCGCGGTAAATCAGCCCCCCAAAGATCAAAAGCGACAACCCAGCAATGACGCTGCCGAATGCCAAGCCGTAATCGATGCGATAACGACCGGCGCCCGGGTCGTAGACGGTGCAGATGAATTTCACGCGATTGAGAAAGCTGCCTATCGAGTACGGGCTGGACCTGACGTCAACGATATCCTTCAGCGGCTCGATCAACATTTGCAGTGGAAAATCGTCGCCATAGACGTGCCGATAGATCTTGCCGTCGCGATCGACGATCGTCGTTTGCGTCACGTGATCGAATCCGCCGGCAATGGCCACATAGCTGAAGCCGAGGTCATGCAGGAGCGCCTCGATAGTCGCAGGATCGGCGCTAGCAAGCCGCCAATTCTTGAATTTTATTCCTTGCGTCGACGCGAATTGTGCCATGTGTCCGGGCGTATCATTACGGGCATCGAAACCGATGGTGAGAACGTTGAAACCGTCGGTGCCAAATATTCGACCCGCCTCCCCGACCGCGTCCATTAAATGCTGGGTGGCCGGTGGACAGACCGAGCTGCAGGCGGTGTAGACGAGACTGATGATCAGCGGCTTGTCGTGATAATCCCGCAGCGCCAACCGAGCTCCCGTCGAGTCGGTGAGCTGGTAGTTGCTGATATTGCGGCCAATCGCCTGCTCACTCTGCTCAATCACCTTGCGCGGATCGAGGCGCGCGATCGGCACATTGGGTGTGGCCGCAAATCCCACCTCCGCCAATATAACGGCGAGCCCGAGTCCGACGGCAGCGACCAGCACGTCGCGAGTCATGACCAAGATCCGATCGCACCGTCCAACATTATTCCGACAATGAGAAGCATAAGCTGCAGGAGCGAGGCGAGAAAATTAGCCATCGCTGCTTTCTTGGTCGGCTTGCAATAGAGCGCAACGCTCTTCCAAAGGAAGATAGCCCCGCCAACCCCTGCCCCGAGGCCATAAAACAGGCCCATGCCGAAGCAGAGCGGTACGAGCGAGATGGCAACAAGGACAACGGTGTGGGTCAGGATTGCGAGCGTCCAAGCCTGGGCCGGCACCACGATAGGCAGCATCGGCACGCCCGCATCGGCGTAGTCTTGACCCTTGGCAGCCGCCAGACTCCAAAAGTGTGGCGGCGTCCATAAGAAAAGGACGATCGCCAGAACAGTTGGTACGACCTGCGGCATCGGATTAACGGCTGCGGCGCCGGCGAGCACGGCAAAGCTACCGGCGAGCCCACCGATGACGATGTTCCAGACGCTGCGCCGCTTCAGCCATACTGTGTAGACAATGCCGTAGGTGAAGGCGCCGAAAAAAACCAAAACGGCGGCGAGAGTCCCGCCCGCCGCCGTAGCGAGCGCCAGCGAGGCGAGGAGCAAGGCCAGGAAGCCGATGAGCCACCACGGGCTCGCGCGAAACGCTCCGCTTGCGAACGGACGCGAGCGCGTGCGCCGCATCAACTGGTCAAGATCGCGCTCGTAATAATGATTGAAAGCGCCAGCTGCCCCCGAAGCGCCGAGCACCGCGAGCGCCAGCCCCGCCGACTGCCACCACGACAGCATCGGCCCGTTCGTCGCCGCCATCCCAGCAAGCGCACTCGCCGCGATGGCAACCCCGATCCTGAGCTTCAGGAGCGAGATGGTCATGCGCACCGCAGCGAGCATTATCGCGTCTCCATCCTTACCGTGAATTAACGCATCAGTGGAACAGCCATAGCTCCGACAGATATTTCCAGTTGATGAAATAGTAGAGCACAAAGGAGACGAAGAAGATGCTGACAAGGATGATCGTGCCCGGCAGCTTGATCGTCCCCTCGCTACCATAATGTGAGACTGTTGCCCCGCCGCCTGCGTGCAGCGGGAAGGTGAGTTTGTGGCCACCGGTGATCTTCTTACCGAACAGCACCGTCCCTACGACGACGATCACAAAAATTGCGCCACCAAGCGCGGCGAGGATGGCGGCCACTCCGTTAAGGCCCATCATCAGAAACGCACCGGCAGATTCTGCGTACGGCAATTGCGCATCACTGAACGTAATATCCCAATGGCGCCGCGGCACACCAAGTGTGCCCGCTCCCATCATGAACAGCGAAATTCCGGCGGCACCAATGCCAAACAGGTAGGGTTGAATCTTGGCAAGCTTGGGCAACACGATTTCTCGCTGAAAAACAAGCGGCAGCACAAGATAGGTCGCGGCCATGAAGGTGAGCGTCGTGCCGGTTACTACCGTGCCGTGGAAATGGCCCGGCACATACAGTGTGTTATGCATCAGCACGTTGAGCTGCTCGGTGCCTAGCACTACGCCAGAAATGCCGCCGATAAAGCCGAACATTACCAGCGACAGGAACATGCCGGAAAAGGCTGGATTACCCCATGGTGCCTTGCGCAGCCACTCAAAGATGCCCTTGTTGTACCCATTGCGGCGTTGCGCCGCCTCGATAGAGCCCGGCACTGTCATACCGTGGATCAACGAGCCGAGCACTGCCAGATACATCATGTAGCTGGTGTTGACGATTTTCCAGCTGGCATCAAGCCCGGGTTCGGCGAGCAGATGGTGTGCGGAGGCGAGCTGCAAGAACAGGATATAAAGAAAGAACGCCGTGCGGCTGACCTTCTCGCTGAGCGGCCTTGCCCCAAGCACGAGCGCGCCAATCATATACCAGAGCGACACATGCGCGGACACGTTTATCTGCTGCGAGGAATGGCCCATCGACCACCACACCAGCTTGTAGAGCAACGGATCGATGTTTGAAATGAGGCCGAGCGACCACAGCCAAGTCGGAATGAGGATTATTGCCCCACCGGCAAGCGTGAACACAGCGATGATCGCCGCGGTGAGCGCGCCAAAGGTGACAAGTGGGATCGAGCCCTGATAGGTGCCCTCCTCCTTGGCAATCACGAGAGTTGCGAAGAAGATCGCAACTCCGACCAGCGCGCCGACGGCGAACAGAATCAGCCCCAGATAGAAGTTGGGTTGAGCCTGCATCGGCGGATAAGAGGTGAACATCACGCTAGAATCGCCCTGCAGCACGGCGTAGTTGGTAAGCAGCGCGCCGACGACCATGAGAATGAATCCAAGCCATGCAAATTTTGGCGCCGCGATTCGGCTGTTGAGCAGGATCGCCGATGCAAAATAAAGCACTGCAATTTCAAAGAAGATAATCCAGAATAAAAGTACATTGGCGCCATGACCGGTGAGCGCCAAATAGAACCATTCAGCCGGCAAAAGGTGCACGGCCGGCCAACGCGTGAGCGCTACCGAAAGGCCCATCAGGCCACCGATTAGAAGGAAGACCACAGCGGCAACCGCATTCGCCTTGATCAACGCTTGCGCCGCGACATCTACTCTTAGACCAGTATATTGACAGGTACGGAATTCGGCGGACTTACCGATCGCCCCAACGATGGTTTCAGCGGTCATGACCTTACCTCCCCGCGGCGAGGCGTTGATCAACCTCGGCTCGTTTCTTGTCCGTGACATAGATTTTACCGGTCATCGTGTGATGACCGATGCCGCAAAATTCGTTGCACAAGATTCCGTATTCTCCGACCGAAGTCGGTGTGAGCGTGATCACGTGCTCGTAACCGGGATAGGCCGAAATATTGATGTTGACGGGCTGCAATGAAAAACCGTGCATCCAGTCGATAGTTGAAATGTGAATGCGGTAGCTGGTACCATTCTCCAACTCAAGGATCGGCCACCATTGCCACAACCGGCCGAGTATATAGACGTCGGTGCCGGCGGGTGGCTTGACAACCGGAACGCCTTGCTCCTCGCGCACCTGGAATTTCTTGGCGAATTCCTCGACTTTTGCCTCGTAGTTCGAAGGCGAGATGCGATAGGCCTCCTTGTTCAAGTTCTGCTGGCCAATGAAATGCCAGGCGATCATGAATCCAAACATGAATAGGCCCCAAAGAAAGGCCACGACCATCCAAATCAATTCGACTTTCTCAACGGGTTCGTTCCACCAAATTCTTTGTTTCGGCGGTGTGATGGCCATATTGGTCCCCACTGTTAGAAATCGCGACTGCACTCGGCGCACGTAGCTAGGTCGAATGCCCTGAAATCATTTGGCAAGCGGGACGGAGGCGATTTCCATCACACCCCAGATGAGGTAGAGCACCGTCGGAATCGTTACGCCGAGAAATAGAAGCAGAAACGGATTGTCGAGAACCCGCTGCATCATCGGGATAGGTTCGGGCTTTTCAGTTGATCCGCCTGAAACCGGCTCTGTCATTGACATGAATTTGCCCTTCATCCGGGGGAATTATCTGAGTATAATAATTAACGGTCATGCATTGACCAAAGTCAATACAAATGGCCTGCACAGTGGTAAGCGGACCCGTGGGGCGTGATCCAGATCAGAGGCTTACGAAATTGACGGCAAGCCGAGCCGCCGTGATAACAGGTGCCGCACTATTCGTTGCGGTTCTCGTTGGATTGATTCTGGCCGATTGGAAGTTAGAACATAGAGTAAAAAGCGTAACACTCGTCTATGTCGGTGCCGAGCATTGTGCGCCCTGCGATGTTTGGCAGCGCGAGCAAGCAATTGCGTTTCGTGACTCTGCGGAATTTCGTCAATTAACCTATCGCGAAGTGAAATCACCATCGCTGTTCGATGTATTGAAAGACGAGAATTGGCCAGAAGACTTACGTGTCTATCGCCAAACGATCAGCCACGACGCCGGAGTACCACTTTGGCTCGTCATCGCCGACGATCGGCTTGTGATTCAGGGCTTCGGCATCACCCAATGGCAAGTGGCGATATTACCAAAAATAAAATCGCTTCTGCGTTAATCTTGTGGCCACTCTCAAATGGACGACGACATCCTGACAGCGCCCGTAACCGGCCTTTTTAGGCCAAGCGGTGTGAGAATAATGAGGTTGGAAAGGTGTGGCCTGTCAATAAACGTGGTATAGGCTTTCACCTCAGGAACGGAACGTGCCTGAACGCAGCAATCTGCTAGCAGGAGGATACAGTTGCGATGATGATCGTAAGGAATCTCATGATAGTGACAACCTTCATTGCCATTTCACCGGGTATGGCGTTTGCACAGGATCTCACAGCCGGAGCAAATTCGTTCAAGAAGTGCGCTCCTTGTCATGACGTCGGTGAGACCGCGAAGAATAAGGTCGGACCATTGCTGAACGGACTCGATGGCCGCACAGCCGGCACGGTTACGGGCTACGCTTATTCCGACGCCAACAAGAGCTCAGGAATCGTTTGGAACGAAACTCAATTCCTGGAATACATCAAGGATCCGAAGGCCAAGGTCCCCAACACCAAGATGGTTTTCGCCGGTATCAAGAACGAAACCGAAGCAAAGGATCTGTGGGCCTATCTCAAGCAGTTCGGTTCGGACGGCAAGAAGAAATAGTATTGCCCGTGATAATGGGCGGCTGGCGCGCGCGATGGTCGCCATTCCCCTGAGCGTGCCACCATGGCTGGGCCCAACGAAAGATTATTCAAAATCTTATCGGCTATCGACGCGACCAACGCGTGCGATCCGCGCATGGTTGAATTCGACGGGCGGCAGGAGCCCGTCGAACTGATTTATGGAAAGCGGATGACCGAAACGCTTGCGCGCATTGTTCCCGAGCCTTCGGAGTGCCTGCAAATCGCGGTACGCGGGCAGCATATTGAGCGCTGGAAAATTGCGCGTGCGACTTATCCAGTTGGCCGCGCCGGTTATCTTCAGTGGCGGCGAGTTCAAAGAGATCATCAGGCGCTTCGAATCGGTGAGCTCATGGCAGCTGTCGGCTACGATGCCGATGCTATCGAGCGGCTCGGTGTGCTCATCCGCAAGGAAAAGATCAAAACCGACGCAGAGGTACAGCTACTTGAAGACATCATTTGTGTCACGTTCTTGCAGTATTACTTGCCGGATTTCTCAACTAAGGTCGATGAGGACAAGCTCGCCGACATTCTCGCCAAGACCTGGGGCAGGATGTCCGAAATCGGCCATCAGCACGCACTGAAACTCGACCTGCCGCCCAATGTTCTGCGTCTGCTCAAGCGTGGGCTGGCACAGCTCAATTCGAAAGGTTGACAGCTCCCGGAGCCTCGGCCGACGGGACGGTCCAGCGCTGTTCGTGGCCGGCGCGGTCCGTCGCCCAAACGGTGATGCCGGCAAATTTCGATAGTGAGGCCTCGATCTCCTCCGCTGATGCCGCGTAGAGCGCCGTCGACAGCGCATCAGCAACGGCCGCCAACCGGTGATACACCGTGATGCGTTGCCAGCGCGCGGCGCTGCGGCCGGTTCGCGGATCGAACAGATGATGGGCCGCGCCGCCTGCTCCGAAGATGCAGCCGGCGCCCTCCGACGTTGCGAGCGCCCCGTGGGTCAGCATGATCGGATCGGCGCCCGAACGCGAGATAAACCAGGGCGTCCCGTCGCTACGCGGACCGAGTGCGCGCTGCTCACCGAGATCGACAAGCGCGCAATCCAGGCCGCGTGCGCGCATCAGATCGGCAATTCGATCCGTAACATAGCCTTGCCCGAGCCCGTTGAGCGTAATGCGCTGGCCTCGTCCAAGCTGGATCAGATCGGGCGTCAGCACGATACGGCGCCAGTTGACCGCGCGCCGTGCAGCCGCAATGACGGCCTCGGAAGGCAGACTGTCGTCTGCGGGCTCTGCCGTGAACCAGTCGACGTAGGCCTCCCAGAGGGCTTGCACCGTTGGGTCAAACAATCCGGTGGTTGCATCGGCAACGGCCAGCGCGAGCGTGAGTGCACGACGCATATCGCCCGTCGGAGCCTCGATCGCGCCTTTGCGGTTGAGGCGATTGATCTCGGAATCGCCGCGGAAGAGGCTCAGTGCGCGTTCTAGCCGTTCGATCTCCGCAACGATCGCGGCCATGATAGCGCGCGCTGTTTCGGCCTCGACCCTGCTGAAGAGAATTCTCGCGTCTGCTCCCATCGCAATGCCACGCCACTCGTAATCGACTGAGGCATGCGAGCGCAACGGAGCAATTACAATAGCGCCGGCTGCAGCCGCAAAGATGGTAATAGCGCGTCGCCTGGTCGGATGCTTAAACTGCACCGGGGCCTCCTTGTGGTTGCGAGGCGCTGGGCGCCGCCACTGGCACGGCCGCCCACGGTCTGCGGCGCTCGGCCCGTTTCTTCAAGTGCAGGCAAACCGATTCATCAAAATAGTTGGCCTGGCACTTAAGGCAATAGATGCATTCGTTGGGATTGATTTGCCCGAGCGGATGGATGGCCTGAACGGTGCACTTTCGTGCACAAATGTTGCATTCAGCACCGCACTCCCGATAGCGCTTCAGCCACTCGAACATGCGCATCCGCGCGGGAATCGCTAGCGCGGCCCCGAGCGGGCAAAGATAGCGGCAGAAGAATCGTTCGATGAAGAGACCGGCTGTAAGCAACGCGCCGGCATATACAACGAATGGCCAGTCGCGCATGAATTTCAGTGTGATCGCGGTCTTGAATGGCTCGATCTCGGCGAAGGCGAAGGCAGTCATGATGGAATTGAGCGAGATCGCCAGAATGCCGAGGAAGATTACATATTTGACCATCCACAGCCGTTCGTGCAAGCCGAATGGGACTTCGAACTGTTTTACGCCGAGCCGTTGTGCGATCGTGTTGAGGATTTCCTGCAATGCGCCGAACGGGCATAACCATCCGCAGAATACGCCGCGTCCCCAGAACAGCATGCTGACCGCGACGAAGCTCCACAGGATGAAGACCATCGGGTCGAGCAGAAACAGCTCCCAGCGGAAACCAGACAGAAGCGCGTGCGCAAATGTCAGAACATTTACAACGGATAATTGCGCGTTGGCTATAAGTCCAAGGAAAAGGAATGTGGCAACGAGAAAGGTCGCGCGTAGACGATAATAAAAACGGCCATGGGCGGTGACCGTATTCTGAAAAATCAGAATGCCGCCGAGTCCTCCGAGCATGGCGGCGAGAATTGCGATCTCCAAGCGCCGCGCCCACCAGATGTCCTGCCATAACGGCGCCTGTTGCAGCGCGGCGACAGCGGGCACGACCGTCGACGCTGGCCGCTCTGCTGTCCGAATGAGATAGTTGTTGGGAATCTGGTAGTCCAGCGAGACGATGGGCGGCACCGCGGTGGGGGAGGAATCCCCCGCTAACACCAAGTCGAGCCGAAAGGGCGCTGTCGCATCGAATCCGCTCGACTGCGGAAGACGAAAAAGGCCGAATTCACGCAGCTCTGGTGTGCCCGCCGCGCGCACGCCATCGATTTGAATCTGGTCTCCGGCGCGAAAGCGGAAGGTTTTGCTGCCTTGCACAATCTCGATGCGATCAAAAACGCCGGAACGGCGCCATTCGGTCCCCTTGAAGGAATAGAGTCCCGCCGCAGCGATAAAGATGAAATCGTCGTCGGTGCCGAGCTTGGCGAGCTCGGACTCGTAGAGTCGTTGCCCCAAGAGGCTTTCGCCGATGGCCGGCGGCGAGGCCAAGGCCAGCCACAAATCGATAAAGGGCTTGTCGGGCTCTGAATCACGGGTGCCGAGCAGGCGCGCAGCTTCTCCCCGAGAAACCAGCAGACGGCGCAGCGCGCCTTCCGCTACGAGGGCCGGCCACGACGCGCGCCGCAGGCTTTCACGGTCAAGCCGCACGCCGCTGGTCGGCGCTTCACTGCGCGTCCGCAACACGGCGCGTGCCGAACGCAGAATGGCATCGCGAATAACGGTGCTGGTCACAGTCGCGCCGGCTACCGCATGCGGCCCGTTGCCGGCTCCGCCTGGCGCCGACCGCAGGTGGGCGGTTGCGCGCACATCCAAGCCGGTGAAATTGGCGACATAGGCGGCGAGCGCCTCCCGCGGAATTCCGATAACGAGTATCGGTTCCTCATGCGCGACAATGCGTGCCCCGGCGATTATTCCCTCTGGCGTGACCACTGCGACGATGTCGAGCGGGCGACCGGAATAGCCCACCGAACCGGAGACATCGCGCGTCGAAAACGCGTAGCCGAGGAGACGGCCATCGCTCGCGCTGACCGGCGCCGCTGGAGGAGTACCTTGTATCTCCCCGATCGTAACGGATGCTTCGGATGCGAAGAATTCGCTGGCGACCTGGAGTTCGGCTGCCGCTGCAGCCTTCACGAGCAGGCAAGCAACAAAACAGACGACCCCCAACCAAGAGCCCTTTCGCGAAGCTGTGCACGCGCAGACGCCGTATCGCATTGTTGAATAGGACTTTGTGCAGTGTTGTGGACGCATTGATCTCCGTCAAGCCGGTGAAAATCCGGTTTCGTTGTTGATAGTTGATATAAGTCAAGACTCGCCAGTGGGTCATCGCAATACAAAGCTAAATAGAAATTTTAGGAGAAGGGACGATGATGGGCAAAGTTTATCGGCCGGCCATACTTCTTCTTCTGGGCAGAGCGGCAGCAATAGGATTGTTCTGGACGGTCTCAACTGCGAGTTATGCGCAGCAGCAACCCGCGCAACCATCGCCATCGGACCTGCAGCAACATCGCACCACCCCGGGAGGCCAATATCAACCGAGCCTGGAAACGTTGGGTGAGAAGGGTGTCGAACAACCTGGCGTGAAGGCCGGCGAACCCGTCCTTACGAAGGCTGAATTCGACCAGGCCAACCGCATTTATTTCGAGCGATGCGCGGGCTGTCACGGTGTGCTGCGCAAGGGCGCAACGGGCAAACCGCTGACGCCAGATCTCACCAAGAAACTTGGTTTCGATTACTTGCGCGACTTCATCACCTATGGCTCGCCCGCCGGCATGCCGAACTGGGGTACTTCCGGCGAACTGAAGAAGGAAGAGGTCGAGCTAATGGCGCGTTATCTCCTCAACGATCCGGCGCAGCCGCCGGAGTTCGGCATGAAGGCGATGAAGGCGACCTGGAAGGTCTTGGTGCCGGTCGACAAGCGGCCCACTAAGAAGTTGAACAAGCTCGACATCGACAATCTGTTCGCGGTTACGTTGCGTGACTCCGGCGAGGTAGCACTCATCGACGGCAACTCGAAGAAGATCGAGTACATCCTCAATACCGGCTATGCGGTGCACATCTCTCGGATGTCCGCATCAGGCCGCTACCTCTATACGATCGGTCGCGACGCGAAGCTCAACCTGGTCGATCTTTGGATGGACCCACCACAGACCGTCGCCGAGATCAAAATCGGCACGGAGGCGCGCTCGGTCGAGACCTCAAAGTTCAAAGGCTACGAGGATAAGTTGGCGATCGCCGGCGCTTACTGGCCGCCGCAATATGTGATCATGGACGGCGCGACGCTCGAGCCGCTCAAGATCGAGAGCACGCGCGGCATGACCTACGATGAGCAGGAATACCATCCCGAGCCGCGGGTCGCCTCGATCGTGGCCTCGCACTTCAATCCGGAATTCATCGTTAACATCAAGGAAACCGGCCACATCCTCCTGGTCAACTACAAGGATGTGAAGAACCTGAAGGTGACCGAGATCGAGGCCGAGCGCTTCCTGCACGACGGCGGCTTCGATCGCACCGGCCGTTACTTCCTGGTGGCGGCGAACGCGCGCCATCGCATCGCCATCATCGACACCAAGGAAGGCAAGTTGGTTGGCGTGGTCAATTCGGGCGGTCAGACACCGCATCCGGGACGCGGCGCCAACCTAGTCCATCCGAAGTACGGGCCGGTATGGGCGACGAGTCACCTCGGCAGCGAGACGATTTCTTTCATCGGCACCGATCCAGTGAACCATAAGGAATACGCCTGGAAGGTCGTGCAGACCGTGGACGGCCAGGGCGGCGGCTCGCTGTTCATCAAGACCCATCCGAAGTCGGAGAACCTCTACGTCGATACGACGCTCAATCCTGACGCCGAGATTTCGTCTTCGGTCGCGGTATTCAAGATTAAGGACCTTACGAAAGAGAAGCCGGACTATAAAGTTTTGCCCATCGGTCAATGGTCCGGCATTTCCGAAGGCCAACGCCGTGTGGTGCAGGGCGAGTTTAACAAGGAAGGTAGCGAAATCTGGTTCTCGGTCTGGAACAACAAAGCCCAGGAATCGGCCATCGTGGTTGTCGATGACAAAACGCTGACTTTGAAGACTGTCATCAAGGATAAGCGCCTGGTCACGCCGACCGGAAAGTTCAATGTCTACAACACGCGAAATGACGTTTATTAACGCTCGGAAGGTTTGGCACGGCCGAACGCATCGGTCGTGCCATTCATTCTGAAGATCATACTGGGGAGACCCGCTCCATGACCGTCGGCAAAGTGCTCCTGGTCGGTGCCGGCCCAGGCGATCCGGAACTGCTCACGCTCAAGGCGGCACGCGCCATCGCGTCAGCGGATGCCGTCGTCTACGACCAGCTCGTTCCCACCGAAATTTTAGATCTTATTCCCGGCGGAGCGACTCGCATCAATGTCGGCAAGCGCGCCGGCCACCATCCCGTGCCGCAGCACCAGATCAATCAAATTTTAATCCGCTTGGCCCGCAGCGGGCGGACGGTCGTGCGCCTGAAGGGCGGCGATCCCTTCATCTTTGGCCGCGGCTACGAGGAAGCGCTGGAACTCAGTTACGCCAATATCCCCTATGAGGTTGTGCCCGGAATCACGGCGGCGCAGGGATGTGCAGCCGCAGCCTCCGTACCGCTCACCTGCCGCGGTCTGGCGACTGGGGTTCGCTATGTCACCGGCCATTGCCGCGGCGACGAACCGCTCGACCTCGATTGGGCAAGCCTCGCTGACCCCGCAACAACTCTCGTGGTCTATATGGGGCTCGCCAATATCGACGAGATCGCGCGGAAACTCATCCTCCACGGCTTGCCGGGTGACACCCCTGCTTTTGCGGTATGTCAAGGAACCACCCTTCGGGAGCGCCGAGCATATGCAAAATTGGCCGAGCTGCCCGCTGCGGCGCGCGCGGCGAAGTTCGCCGGACCGGTCCTTTTCATCATTGGCCGCGTGGCGGCGATCGCGGCAGAGCGAAATGGATGCGACGATGCCACGAGGATCACGGAGGAGATGGCGGTGGTGGCGTAGCGCACCTGCGATTGGATTTGCGCTTGCCCTGCAGTCGGCGTTCGCTGCCGAGCCAGTACTTGATCCGGCAAAGCTCACGAACCTCGTGCGCCAAGACTGCGGATCGTGCCACGGTCTGACGTTAAAAGGAGGACTCGGTAAGCCGCTCACCACCAATCGCCTCCAGCAATGGGATCGCGCGCAGCTCATCCAAATCATTCTTGATGGCGTTCCGGGCACTCCGATGCCCGGATGGCGGCCAGTCCTGACAGAAGCGGAGGCGAGTTGGATCGCCGACGTGCTCAAAGATGGGAGCCTGCAATGAACGCACTCGCTCGCGCTGGTGCTGTGCTGATGTTGACCGCAGTCGCTGCTCCGCTCGCCGCCGGCGAACTGCGCGGCACCGGCAATCTCGGCATCGTGGTCGAGCGTAGCTCGGGTTCGGTGGCCATCGTCGATACCAGCATGCATGAGGTGTTAGGCCGCGTCGGCGGGCTCGGCGACCTGTCCCACGCATCGGCGGTATTCTCGCCCGATCAGCGCTACGCCTATCTGTTTGGTCGCGATGGCGGCCTCACCAAAATCGATCTGCTGACGGCCGCGATCGTGAAGCGGGTGATGCAGGCTGGCAACTCGATCGGCGGCGCCATCTCCGACGATGGTTCGCTGGTGGCGGTGTCAAACTACGAGCCAGGCGGCGTGCGGGTGTTCGATGCCGGAACACTGAGCCAAGTTGCCGATATTCCAGCGGTTGGCGCCGATGGCAAGACCTCGAAAACGGTTGGCCTCGTTGATCTGCCCGGGCGCCGCTTTGTCTATACCCTTTACGACGCCGGCGAAATCTGGATCGCGGACTTCTCCGGCGAGGGCCCGCTGCAGGCCACAAGGCTCACCGGCATCGGCAAATTGCCCTACGACGGTAATGTTACGCCCGACGGACGGCATTATCTTGCAGGCCTGTTCGGCGAGGACGGCGTCGTCCACGTCGATCTTTGGCAGCAGCCGTTGAAAGCCGAGCGCATCCTGGACGGCTATGGGCACGGCGAGGAGCCGCTGCCAGTCTACAAGATGCCGCATCTGGAAGGCTGGGCGGCCGCAGGCGACGTCATGCTGATCCCGGCAATCGGGCGTCACGAGCTTATCGCCGTCGATTCGAGGAGCTTCAAGGAAGTCGGGCGTGTCGCGACCTATGGTCAGCCGGTCTTCGCAGTGGCGCGGCCGGACGGCCGTCATGTCTGGGTCAATTTTGCTCACCCGCTAAACGACACCATCGATGTCGTCGACACGATGACTCTCAAGATTGTGCATCGTTTCAAGGCCGGGCCGGCGGTGCTGCACATGGAATTCACACCGCGCGGCCACGAAGTCTGGGTATCGGTGCGCGATTCGAACCGTGTGCAAGTTTATGACACGGCCACCTTCGCCAAGAAGGCTGAGCTCGAGATCAAAAATCCGTCTGGCATTTTCTTCAGCGCGCGCGCTGCGAGGATCGGGCAATGACACTGAACCCGACTGAACTTGCGCTGATCGATCGCTGGCAGCGCAATTTTCCTTTGGTGGAGCGCCCCTTCACCATCGTCGGCCAATCGCTCGGCCTCAACGAGACGGCAACCATTGAGATTTTTCAACGCCTGCGTGAAGCTGGCGTGGTCTCTCGCATTGGCGCCGTGGTCAGGCCGCATACGGTCGGCGCGAGCACGCTCGCGGCGATGCGGGTTCCGGCGGAGCGCCTGGACGCTGTTGCTGCAATCGTCACCGGCCAACCGGCCGTCAACCACAATTACCAGCGGGCGCACGCGTTCAATCTTTGGTTTGTAATCGCCGGTCCGGATTCAGAAGCCGTCGCGGCAACGATCAGGCGCATCGAGGAAGAGAGCGAACTTCGCGTGTTGAATCTACCGCTGCTACGGTCCTATCATATCGACCTGGGCTTTTCACTCGCCGAAAACCACTCTACGGCGCGCTCGGATGCACGTCCGGCCGGCGGCTATTGGTCGGATCCGTTCGATCGCAGCCTGCTCGGTGCGATAGAGGCCGGCTTGCCGATCGTCGCGAGACCTTACCGAGACGTTGCGGAGGTTCTTGGCGTCGATGAAGAGGAGGTGCGCAGCCGGCTACGACAGCTCGCCATTTCGGGGATTATCAATCGCTTCGGTTGCGTCGTGCGACATCGCGCACTGGGCTACATTGCTAATGCCATGGCGGTGTGGGACATGGCCGATGATCTCGTCGATGACATCGGGCATCGCTTCGCGCGTAATCCGAATGTGACTCTGTGCTACCGGCGTCCGCGGGTGCTGCCCGATTGGCCGTACAACCTGTTTTGCATGGTTCACGCGAAGACGAAGCGTGATGCCTTCGCGGTGATCGACGACCTTAATCTCATCGCTGACGCCGAGGTCGGCAAACAGGCCGTGTTGTTCTCCACGCGCTGCTTCAAGCAGCGCGGCGCCACGTTTTCGAACCAGACCGGAGGCCTGCACTGATGGGCATCTACGATCCGACCGAGCGGGCGATCATCAACGGTCTGCAGGGCGGATTCCCCCTCACCCATGAGCCGTTCGCCGATGCCGGCGCCAGGATCGGTCTCAGCGAAGGCGAGGTCATTGACGGCGTCCAATGCCTGGTAGCGAACGGCTCTATAAGCCGCTTCGGGCCACTATGGAACGCTGAAGGCCTAGGCGGAGAAGTGTGTCTTGCCGCGATCGCGGTGCCGCCTGAGCACTTCGACCAAGTTGCGAGCCAGGTCAATGCCCACCCCGAAGTCGCGCATAACTACGAGCGCACCCATGCGCTTAATATGTGGTTCGTCATCTCGGTCGACCGGCCAGAACGTATCGCCGGGGTGATCGAAGCGATCGAAGCGGAAACCGGTTTAAAAGTCTATTCGATGCCAAAGAAACGTGAATTCTTCGTCGGATTTCGGGTGGAGGTGTGAAAGTGCTCGACGCGATCGATCGACGCATCATCACCGCCACTCAAGACGGCTTCCCACTTGTTGCCCATCCCTATCGCACCGTTGGACAGATGATCGGGGTGGACGAGACAGAGGTAATTGCCCGCCTTGACCGGCTGCTCGCAGACGGCGCCATCCGCCGGATCGGCGTCATTCCAAACCATTACGCGCTTGGCTATACGGCCAACGGCATGTCGGTGTGGGACGTCGCCGATGAGGCGGTTGCCGGGATCGGGGCGCGCATCGGTGCACTCGATTTCGTCACCCATTGTTACGAGCGGCCGCGCCATTTGCCGATTTGGCCCTATAACCTGTTCGCCATGGTGCATGGCCGCTCGCGCGACGAGGTACGTGACAAGGTCGCCCGCATCGCGGATTTGATCGGTGCCGCCGCGCGAGTCCACGATATTCTATTTTCGACCCGTATCCTCAAGAAGACCGGATTGCGCATCGCGGCGTGAGCCAAACGAAAGCAGACCCCCATGTTTCGCCTGACCCATTATCTACGGGAGATTATCGAGCCAACGCCGTTCGCGCCGGTGCGCGCTCCGTCGGGCCCGGTGGTGATCTGGAACCTGATCCGGCGATGCAACCTCACCTGCAAGCACTGCTATTCGATTTCCGGAGATGTCGATTTTCCCGGCGAGCTTTCGACCGCGGAGATCATCCGCGTCATGGAAGAACTGAAAGCGTTCCGCGTGCCTGTGCTGATCCTGTCCGGCGGCGAGCCGCTCATGCGGAGCGACATCTTCGAGATCTCGGCGGCCGCCAAGGCGATGCGCTTCTATGTCGGCCTCTCCACCAATGGCACACTGATCGACGCCACGCTCGCCGACCGCATTCACGATACCGGCTATGACTATGTCGGCATCTCGCTTGACGGCATCGGGGCGGCGCATGACCGCTTCCGCCGCAAGCAAGGCGCCTACGATGCCGCGCTGGGCAGCTTGCGTCTGTTGCGCGACCGTGGCGTCAAGGTCGGCGTGCGCTTCACTATGACGAACGACAACGCTGCCGAGCTGCCGGCGATGCTTGATCTGGTGGAGGGCGAGAATTTTCCAAAATTCTATCTCTCGCACCTTGTTTATGCCGGGCGCGGCAACAAGAACCGCGGCGGCGACGCTAGCTGGCAGGCGACGCGCGATGCGATGGATATGGTGATCGAGCGGGCCTGGCGCTGGGCGCGCGAGGGCCGCGAGATGGAAGTCGTCACCGGCAATAACGATGCCGATGCAGTCTATCTGCTGCATTGGGCGAAGCGCGAGGCGCCGCACGCTGTGCCGTTTCTTCGTGCCAAGCTGGCGCAATGGGGCGGCAATTCGTCCGGCGTCAATATCGCTAACATCGACAATCTCGGCAACGTCCACCCGGACACGATGTGGTGGCACTACAACCTCGGCAACGTGAAGGAGCGCCCGTTCTCCGCAATCTGGACCGACCTTTCCGATCCGATCATGGCGGGGCTCAAGCGTCGCCCGCGCGCGATTGGCGGACGTTGCGCCGTCTGCGCGTACTTTGACATCTGTGGTGGCAATACCCGCGTTCGCGCTATGCGTATCACTGGCGATCCGTGGGCGGAGGACCCCGGTTGCTATCTCGCTGATGACGAGATTGGGCTTGACGCGCCCAACCCGCGCGTAACCACCACGCCCTACCGGGGAGCCCGCTATGAAGTGCCGCCGCTGGTCGGTTGAGATCGCGCTCGCGGTGCTGCTAGCGCTCGCGTCGCCGGCGGGGGCAGAGCCGGATGCCGCCAGGCTCTACGCTGAGCATTGCGCGTCCTGCCATGGCGCCGATCGGCTGGGCGGACAAGGGCCGGCACTACTGCCAGAAAATCTTGGCCGGCTGAGCGGGCCACGGGCCGCCGCCGTCATTGCGCAAGGCCGCAACGCCACCCAGATGCCCGCCTTTGCGGAAATGCTGGCCAAGCGGGAGATTGACGCGCTCGCCAGCTATATCGCAACGCCGCTTGCAAGCATTCCCGTGTGGGGCGCGCCGGAAATCGCTGGCAGCCGAATCGTTCACGCGCAATCGTCCGCGCTCGAGCGGCCGCTACACGGCGCCGATCCAATGAATCTGTTCGTGGTAGTCGAGAGCGGCGACCACCACGCCACGATCCTCGACGGCGATCGTTTCGAGCTCCTGGCGCGTTTTCCAACTCGCTTCGCATTGCACGGCGGACCGAAATTCACACCCGACGGGCGCTTTGTGTTTTTCATGTCGCGCGATGGGTGGGTGAGTAAATACGATCTTTGGGCGCTGAAGATGGTCGCGGAAGTGCGCGCCGGCATCAATGCGCGCAATATTGCAATCTCGAAGGATGGCAAGCATATCGCCGTTGCCAATTACCTGCCGCACAGCCTTGTGATCCTGTCGAGCGCCGATCTTTCGCTTGAAAAACTATTCGATGTCAAAGACCAGAAGGGGAATTCTTCGCGTGTTTCGGCGGTCTACCAGGCGCCGTCGCGCGACTCGTTTATTGCTGCGCTGAAGGATGTCCCCGAGATTTGGGAAATCGCGACCGACCCCAACGCGCCGCCGGTCTATGCCGGGCTAGTGCACTCGCATGAGAAGGGCATGGTCGAGGCGCCGCCGCCGTCGCATGGCCTGTTCGCGTTGCGGCGAATCGAGGTGCCGGAGCCGCTCGACGATTTTTTCTTCGATTCTTCCTATCGCAACTTGATTGGCTCGGCGCGCGAGGATAGCGCCATCGTCGTCAACCTCACGGTTGGGCGCGATATCAAACGGCTGGAATTGCCTGGCTTGCCGCATCTCGGTTCGGGCATCTCCTGGAGTTGGAATGGACGGCCGGTGATGGCGACGCCGCATCTCAAAGACGCCCAGATCAGCGTGCTCGACATGCAGGACTGGTCCCTTGTGAAGGCGATCAAAACGCCTGGTCCGGGCTTTTTCGTGCGCAGCCACAGGAATACGCCTTATGCCTGGACGGATGGAATGCTCGGGCCGCGCAAGGATACAATGGTGATTATCGACAAACGTACCCTCGAGATCGTGCGCACGCTGACGCCGGCGCCGGGTAAGACCGCCGCGCATGTTGAGTTTGACAGGAGCGGACGCTACGCGCTTGTTTCGATCTGGGAAAATGACGGCGAGATTGTCGTCTACGACGCGGTGACTTTCGCCGAAGTCAAGCGCATTCCAATGTCGCGACCATCGGGAAAGTACAATGTCTGGAATAAGATCAATTTCGACGAAGGAACCAGCCATTGATCGCGGGTCTAGAAGGGCGTTCGATTGCTTTATTGCTTGCTGCCCATGGTGAGCAGCGTGAGGATACTATTAATGCAGGCGCGAAGCGACTTGCCGATGCGCTTTCCAGCCGTAATGTCGTTTCGGAAGTAGGCCTTGGATTTATCAAAGGGACACCTTCGATTAGCGAGGCGCTGCGGACGTTCACTGCTGCCGAAATCGTCGTCTACCCATTGTTCGCATCGGATGGTTATTTCGCCCGCGATCGTTTGATGCAGTTATTGAAAGAAGCAGAACCGAGCAATCATAGCATTCATGTTCTTCCGCCACTTGGCGTGGATCCAGGGCTGGCGGGTCTCATTACACAGCAGGCTGCTATATACGCACGCACGAATGGCTTTTCTTCTGACGAGGCGGTCATCGTTCTGATGGCTCACGGCTCGCGGTACAATTCGGCGTCACGATTGGCAACCGAACGATTGGCGCAAGGTGTCAAACAATGCGGTTTGTTCCGCAGCGTTAGAATTGCGCTTCTTGAGGAATCGCCGTCCCTTCATCAAGCGACGGCCGATGTGGCCGGCCCTATTCTCGTGATTGGCCTCTTTTGTGGGAATGGAATGCACGGTGCTGGAGACGTACCTCGCCTGATCGCGGAACTCGGTCGCGGCGATGTAGTTTTTGGCGGCAATATCGTCAATTTCGAAGGAATAGAGCAATTGGTTGTGGCCTCCGTAACGAGAATTCTTAAATATTCTTTCGGGTCCAATTTTAAAGCACAGCATAAGCAATGGCGGAAAAGCGGGTAGCATTTTTCTATTTGCGTTTGTCCTATTTTCGAATGACGAACTGCAACTCGCGAGCTAGCTACTGCCTTGCGCTACATCCGTTAGTCAGCGATCGAGTCGGATTGCATCGATGGCCAATGCCCGCAATCACAAGCGCACATCCGAACAGCACGATGACAGAGCAACATAAGAACCGCCCGTCAGATAAATTCCAAAGTCCGGGGACTTGCAGCGGCGCGAGTTCATCACGCTTCTCGGCGTGCGCGGCGGCAGCATGACCGCTGACCGCTCCGGGCAATTCACTTACAGGACATGATGCCCCACATCTTGGATAGACGGCCGTATTGAATGCCGTCGGCAATCTTCTTAGCATCGTCGGCGTTGCCCTTGTAGATCGCCGGTATGATCTCTTCGTCGCGCGTCGCCTTGAACTGATCCCAGACTGCCTTGAAGTCGGCCGCGACCTTGGCGTGGGCGCCGGTCATCCCGGCAAGCACGGAATCAACCTTGTTGCTTGCCGCTTGCACCTTGGCGTTGAGCGCATCCTGCGCGGACTTGTCCTTGGCGTACATCATCGAATACAGCGCGATCCGCGCGTCTGTGAGAGCAGCGCAGGCGTCACTCACAGGGCCAGCCGAAGCGGCTGAGACGAACGCTAGTCCAAGGCCGAACACCGTCGTCACAGCGATCGATTGGCTGCTTGTCATAGATAAACCCTTTCCTCCAAGGAGCGTTGCCTTATCCGCGGGCTCCCCCTTTGACGGTGGTCAAACCAAGCCGTCGCGCCGGCTCAGCGCACGTATAAGTCACGCCCGACCGATGTAGCGAGTAAAGATACTGCGAATGCACCTCCACGGACTACAATTAGAAATCCAAACGGGGGTTCACGGCGTGTGCATTGATGTAAATCAATCGGCGCGAGTACTTTGCCAGCTCGCCGTGAGACTTGGTATCAGCCTAAATCCACAGCCGGCGCTCACCGATACATGAGTGCCAGTTACGTAGAGTGATACTCTTTTGCTGCGGTGCATGAGTCCGCTATTGCCACTTAGCGGACAATCACCGCACCCGCGTTTGTCCGCTATTGGAGTAACAGCGGACAAGTACGAGCGTCGGCCTTGACCAGCTAGGTCGCGAATGACTCGAGCATTGCCAGCGTGCTATAGACACGCGATCCGGCCCGCATTTGTACCGCTCGCACAACGTGGAGAAGCCGCCGTGTTACCAGCAAGCGAACAAGCCATCGCGCAAGCCGCGCTCTCACCTGGCCCGCATGCGATCATTTCGGCGGACCGCGAGGGGATCATTCGCGATTGGAACGAGATCGCCGAGCACATCTTCGGCCATAGCGCGGGCCAAGCGATCGGACAGACCCTTGATCTCGTGGTTCCGGAGGAGGAGCGCAGCAACCATTGGCGCAACTTCCGGCGCGTCATGACGACTGGTTTGCTGAACTACCGGCCCGACCACGTGCTCGATGTTGAGGGACTGCGACGGGATGGCACGCGCGTGAGGCTCGACGTCGCACTCATTGCCATCATCGACGCGGCGGGGCGTCTTGTCGGGGTTACAGCCATCATGCGCGAGGCAGATCTCATGGGGCGCGCCGACGAAGTGATCGAATAGAGATGCTATTTGCTGCGATGCATAAAGTTCGCTTATGGCACAAAGCGGACATTGCCGCCGCCCTCGCGTTTGTCCGCTATCGGACTAATTGCGGACATCGACTTGTCGCCATGTCCGCTTTTGCGGCTTTACTACACTGCGAGCGTCTGAACTCGCTTCTTCAAAGTCGGAGCCTATCCGTACTCCAAAAATTTTTGCCCTTCTGCGTTCATTGTGTTTTCCGGTCTGCAAAATTTCAGAATGGTCGCACCTCACGAACAGGAAAATAACGGTGGTGACCCGGTGGCGATCAACGCCGAAAGTTGAGGCCGCCCCAGATGGGGGAAATTCAAAAAGTTGCAATTTAACAGCGAACTAATTGGTCGGGGCAGCAGGATTCGAACCTGCGACCTTCTGGTCCCAAACCAGACGCGCTACCAGACTGCGCTATGCCCCGACGGACGCCGGCGTTCGATACACGCTTCGATATAGCCCGGCAAGCGAGCCTCAGCGGATTTTAAAAATTGGTGAGGCAACCCGATCGCCCGGGGCGATACCAAGTTTGCGCGCGGTCCCACCTATGACTTCCAAAACGGCTCGCACGGGCCCTCCTGACGGTATCAGCCGTGTCGATAGCGGCTCCGTGTTCTCTTCAATGCGCAAAATCCGTCCGTCGCCAAGGATAAAGACCATGTCCAATGGAATGTAGGTATTCTGCATCCAGAAGCTGACGTCCTGATTGCGGTGGAAGTCGAACAACATGCCGCGGCCTTCCGGCAGCTCCTTGCGATACATAAGCCCCTTCGCCCTGTCGGCATCGTTGTCGACGACCTCGACCGCGAAAACGTGCACACCGGTCTTGCTGGCAATCTCAAGCGTCTGCTGTCCAGCCGGCTGGACCGGGCCGGCGGCAAGGAATAATCCGAAGAGAATGAAGGTGATACAGCCAAGGGCGCGCATGGGCCCGCCTTTAACGCGGCCAGGGCCCAAGCGGCAATCGGAAAAACGGATAGTTTAGTGGGACGCGAGCCCCAGCGGCCCGCCGTCGGGCCGAACCTCGGCTGCCATCAGGCCCTTTGGCCCCGGCCCAAAGCGGACCAGGACTGTCTGCCCAGGCCGCAGTTCGGCGATGCCGTAGCGGCGCAGTGTCTCCATATGCACGAAGATGTCGGGGGTCCCTTCGCCACGCGTCAGAAAGCCGAACCCGCGCAGGCGGTTGAACCACTTGACCTGGGCGCGTTCAAGCCCACTGGTCGGCGTTACCGTCACATGGGTCCGCGGCGGCGGCATTTGTGCCGGATGCAGCGCGGTACTCTCGTCCATCGACACAATCCGGAAGGCTTGCAGCCCCTTGGGGCGCTGCAGCACCTCGCAGATGACCCGCGCACCCTCGTAGGCCGTCTGGAAGCCGTCACGCCGCAGGCAGGTCACGTGCAGGAGGATGTCGGGCATCCCATTGTCGGGGACGATAAACCCAAAGCCCTTCGAGACATCGAACCACTTAATGACGCCGGTCAGCTCTATAAGATCGGTCGCCGTTTCCTCGACGAGTTCTCTGACCGTTCCTGGCCGAAGATTTGTACCTGACATCTTCGATTCGATCCCGTTCGACGCCTTGACGCCGTACGCCGCCGCCTTGCTGGCGCCCCTTGATGGGCGCTTCGACGAATCTTGTGGAAACGAAGATAACACCCGCCCTCAAACGGCAAAGAGCAAAATCTGCTTGCGCACAGCTCTATGCACAGCACAACGCGCGGCGAATCAGTGGGCGACGAAGGGACCGAGGGCATCGCCGATGTCGTTTTGCACGACCAGATCGGCGAAATCGTCGAACTCGGTGGGCTCGCGGTTGATGATGACGAGTGCTGCACCGTTACGCTTGGCCATCAGCGGGAAACCCGCCGCGGGCCACACCACCAGCGAGGAGCCAACCGCCAAAAACAGATCACAACTCGTGGTCAACTCCTCAGCACGCTGCATTGCCTCCGGAGGCATTGCCTGCCCGAACGAAACAGTCGCAGTCTTGATGTGGCCGCCGCAGGTACAATCCGGAGCGTGCTGGCCCGATGTCTCGAATTTTTCTCTCACCCAGGACAGTTCGTAGCGCTTGGTACAGCCGAGACAGATAGCGTAGGTGGTGTTGCCATGCAGTTCGATGACGTCCGATGGAGCGATGCCCGAGGCTTGGTGGAGATTGTCGATGTTCTGGGTAATCAGTGCGGGGCTCTTGCCGGCACGGTAGAGACTCGCCAGCGCTTGATGGCCGCGGCCGGGCTTGGCTGCGGCGAAATTTTCCTCCATGGCGAAGCGCCGCCGCCAGGCCTCGTTGCGCATCTCCTGGCTCGCAACGAACGCATCGAAGGGAATTGGTTGGTTCTTGGTCCATAATCCGCCGGGCGAGCGGAAATCCGGAATCCCGCATTCGGTAGAAATTCCCGCGCCGGTGAATGGGACGATCGTCGAGGCGTCCTCGATGAGGTCGCGCAGGCGTGAAACCGCCGTATGGAGATCAGTGGCGATCATTTCTGTATAGTGGTCCCCCTCAGTCAGACAGTCAGTGAGGTTTAGCCTATGCGATATCTGCACACCATGCTGCGTGTCCGCGATCTCGATGCGGCGCTCGATTTCTATTGTAACAAGCTTGGCCTGAAAGAAACCCGCCGCCGGGTGGACGAGAAAAACCGCTACACTTTGGTGTTCCTGGCCGGGTCCGAAGACGGGAAGCTGGTTGAGGCAAGCAAAAAGGCTGGCCGCCCCGGTCCTGAGGTCGAACTTACGTACAACTGGGAGACCGAGGACTATGGCGAGGCGCGCTATTTCGGTCATCTCGCTTATGAGGTCGACGACATCTATGCCACTTGTGAGCGGCTGATGAAGGCCGGAGTCACCATCAATCGCCCGCCGCGCGATGGCGTCATGGCTTTCGTGCGTTCACCCGACAAGCATTCCATCGAACTGCTGCAAAAGGGCGCAGCCAAAGCCCCGCAAGAACCGTGGAAATCGATGCCAAATACCGGCAAGTGGTAAGTAGCGCTCGCTTGCTGCTGGCGGCGAACCTCATTATACCCCCGGAGTTTGGCTTATCCTCGCGCGCTTTCAATGCGCCTTGCGCCCTTCGTCTAGAGGCCTAGGACACCGCCCTTTCACGGCGGTAACAGGGGTTCGAATCCCCTAGGGCGCGCCAATAAAATCAAGGGCTTAGCAAATCGGCAGCGGTCGGTATCCAACAGGTGTCCAATATAATTTTGGGAGCTGGGGATCGGTCGCTCAGTGTCCAACACACCTCCCACCCAGCCGGAACATTCACGGCGGAAACAGCCTTGGCTAGTCCGGTACGCAACCAGCGCGCAGCGTCAGGCCTCTGTTTCGTCGACAATCAAGATGCGGTCTGGTTGGTTTGCGACGGCGCGATCTATTTCCGCTTGATCGAATTTCCGGCCGTAAAAATTCTCAACTTCGACCAATGCAACGAAAAGCACGCCACCCGGCCCGCGCGTAATGGGCCCGTAGGCGCCGCGCTGAATCTGCTTAAAGACACACGCACGCGAGTGCATGCCCAGGCGGGCGATTGTTGGGCCAGAGACTAAAACCATAAGGCAACGCTAATGTTGCCTCGTCACTTTGCAACGCACTCAACGAAAGGCGTCGCCGGCGTTAGTAGTTTCGAGGTTCGAGAGCTTTAAACGATGAGGCATGGGCAGCCCAAGAGTGAATCTCAGGCCTCGGATGTTGCCCAACACGTCAGACGCAATTCGTTGCGGCAGGTGTTGCATTTAAAAATGCGAATTTCTGTGTCGCGGGATGGCTTCGTCCCGAATAAATACATTTCTTTGCCGCATCGACATTCTGGCAATTCGGTCGATCCTCGGACCCATAGATTCTCGAACCTGCCCCCACTGCGCATCCCGCCGCCCCCACTGAGCATCCCGCTCAAATGCCGACAGTACTAGCTCACATTGAGGCAAATCAACCACCCGGGGCCTTGAGTCCCGCTTGCGCACAACTCCGAAGGGAGCCGCCTGGCGGGAAGTATCCAGATGGCGGGCGGCGGTCTTTGACAAATCTTAGCGAATCTGGCTCGACGTGACCAAACCGGCATGGAGCGCGTCGATGTCGCCTTCATCTTCTCCGGTACGCCGTCGCCGACCACGTCGCCCGCCACGCGGGCGCAATCGGCCGCCGCAACGTGTAGCGATCTCTACCGTAGTCAGGTCCGTCCTGGTAGTCACGGCAGTGTCGTCGATCGCAATCGGCGCCTATTTCGCGTTTACCGATGACGTCCTCACCCGCCTGATC
>DASSLE010000409.1:0-2680 GCA_035689725.1 Pseudolabrys sp. | reverse complement strand
AGTTAAGGTTTCGCCGCGTTGGCGCCCCGCCGAACGATTAAGCCGTCGTTCACGAGAGCATCGGCCCACCGTTGGCGTTCTAGAACCGCCGCAAGTGACCCCTATGTGCCTTCTCGGGAGCCCGCTGTGGCACAGCGGGCCATCCAAGCATAAGCAGCAGGTCCCCCATCTGAGAACCAGCAAAGGCTTTGCCGAGGCCAGGTAGGGCCCACCGTCGGTAATAGTGACTTTTTATCGGTGTCGATTACCTAAGAGCGGTCTCTGTTACGAAACTTCTCGATTGTTGCCACCAGGGCACACGCTCGTGTGGCCTGCATAGAAAGAAGTTTATTCCGGAACGGGCCGTGGTTCAGCCGGCGCAACAATTAGTACCTGCGCGGTGGCGTTGCTACCTGCGGTGACGGTCTATTGATCTTCGGTCATGCCACCGAGGGTCGGCGGAGCTGGCTGTGAGGGAGCGACGGGCTTCGGCGCGCGTTTTTTAGCCTTTGCCTTCTTTATCCCCTTCTTCTTGCGCGCTGGGGCAGCGCGCTTTGCCTTCTTGGATTTCTTGGCCACGTTCAACCTCCCGATCGGTTCAATCAAGACGCGGCACCACACCGCGGTCACTTATCTTAAGTTCGCGGACCACCTGATTGGCATCGCCGTCGTTGATTATCCCCAGCATCGTCGCGCCTGCCGGGCCGTATGCGGCCTAACCAATATCAACTGGTCTGAGGTAGCGGTCAGTTTGAAAATTAAGACGACCATCGCCATTTATGGCGCATGAGTGAGGAATTTGACCCAGCCGATTATTCGTTCGTCGTGAAGAGGCGAGGGAATCCGCCTAAAGCCTGGCGTGGATGGCCAGCTGCCCGCAAAGCAGAAACCACGGGATAATGATATCGCCGTCACACAACGAGTCCTGTGTGTACCGAAAACCTCATCCGGCAATGATTTCGGATTTGACCGGTAAAATTCCCTGTTCCAAACCAGAAATTCCCTGTTCCGCCGAGATAATTCCCTGTTCTGTTGCGTAGCATATTTCGCGGGAAGCCTTTGAATTTGCTCGCGTGTCAGCTTTCAAAATCTTACAAAGAGGGCGGAATTGACGAAATTCCCTGTTCTTTTCCCTGTTAGCAGGGAATTTGGGTGTGGAGACAGGTTCGACTGCGACTACGTCCGCCACCATTTTCCTTCCGGTCACTCGACGATCGCCTGATAAACCAGCGTGCGCATGAGATAGCGATAGCGCAGCCGCTGGATCGGCGCTTGCATCATCAGCACAGCGATCAGCTGCTGTTTCGGATCAATCCGGAAGTATGTGCCGCTCACGCCGTTCCAGGAATAATCGCCAACCGAGCCCGGCAGCGGGTTGCGGCCGGCCGAGCGCTTCGAAGCAGGCGACTTTTCCGTGCCGGGCAACCAGCACCACTGCGCCGGGCACGATACCCGTGTCTATGTCCGCCTGGAACGCATCGCGCATACGCTGCAGGCGTTGGGATGAAAAGCCAACATCTTCGGGTTTACTCACCCGCGGCATTTCGAATGCCATCGTGTTTCCTATTTCCAGAATTGTCGCGAGGCGAGCGCGGCGCCTTCTGCCATGGCCTTGAGTTTGGCGAATACTACGTCGGGATCCACCGCCGCCTGACCGACCCAGGTGCCGTAACCGCAGTCCGAGCCCGCGATGATATTTTCGCGTCCCACGAACTTGGCATAACGCCCAATGCGTTGCGCGATCAGTTCGGGGTGCTCGATGAAATTCGTTTTCGATTCGATGACACCTGGGATCAATAACTTGCCGTCAGGCAGCTTCATCTTCTCAAATACCGTCCATTCGTGGGCATGCCGCGGATTGGCCGCCTCGAGCGAAATCGCAATGGGCTTTGCAGTGAACACAATGTCGATAATGTCGGCGAGCGGCACGTCGCGGTGGTGCGGGCCCTCGTAATTACCCCAGCAGAGATGCAGGCGCAGTTGCTCGGCCGGAATATTGGTGACCGCGTGATTGAGCGCCTCGATGTGCAGGTGTGCGCGCTTGCGGAAGTCCGACAGGCTCAAGTCCGCGTACTGAATGTGCCGGCCCATGGCGAGGTCCGGACAATCGATCTGCAAGACGAAGCCGGCCTTGGCGACGGTTTCGTATTCGTGCCGCATGGCATCGGCGATGGCGTAGATGTAGCTCTCGAAATCCTTGTAGTGCTCATTGCGAAAGAACAGCGACACAACGCCGGGCGAGGCCGCGCTCATGAAGCCGCCGGCCGTTTTTACGTTCTTCAATGCGGCCTTGAGATTGTCGGTATCGACACGCGGCGCGTGCTTGTCGCGCACAGTGATCGGGGCGTTGCAGGCCGGGGTTTTGCGGCGCGAGCGGCCAGGATCGCCAAACACACGTTTTTCCAGCCGCGGAAAGTCGGACAGATCCTGATAGACGAAGGTGTTGCCGGTACCGCCAAACCCGTCGAGCCGGTCTTTGATGTAGGTGGCATAGCTCGGCTTTGACATTTCTCCATCATTGATCAGATCGATGCCCGCATCGGCCTGTTTTCTGACGACTTCCGCCACGGCTGCCCGCACGCGCGCAGCCAATGCGCTTGCGTCGACCGGCACACCTTCCTCCTTGGCGTACATCATGCGGATAAGGTCATCTGGCCGCGGCAGGCTGCCGGTATGCGTGGTCAGAAAACGGTTACGGCTA
>DASSLE010000408.1:0-2337 GCA_035689725.1 Pseudolabrys sp. | reverse complement strand
CTGCGACCCTGGGCTTGCGCCTCGACGGCACGCCAGATGTTTCCGCGGTATTCCACTCGGTCTGGCAAGACCCGCACCAGCTTCCCGATCTCATCCGCATAGCATTTGATCACCACACCGCCCGGCGGGCGTTGCGATTAGGGCGGAAGCAGCTCGGGGTCGGACTCGGCTTTCCTTATTACAAAAGTTTTGAGTTCGACCTCGGCTTGCCGGAGACCTCTCCGAGTTTGATCGGATAGGAACGCATTGGCGATATTCGCCGCCGCTGCTTCGGGGCGGACTATTGCTATCGACCGGCCAGTCATGCATCAGCGGACTGATAGCGTCAGCTCAGCATCGCGCCCAAGCAGAACAATCAGAATTGCTTCACGGAGCGAAATTTCCGGTTCATCGCACTGGCGGACGGCGTTTGCTCAAGAGCGCAAAGATCATCGTTTTTACGAGCTTCTTGAAGACACGCTGAAGGACGGATTCAAGTACGGCTACCTGGTCATCGAGGGCAATCACACCGCTTGCGCGATCCAGCCATATTTTTTGATCGACCAGGATCTCTTGGCCGGCGTCAGCGGCCGCGCGAGGAAATTCATTGCTGGCATACGGCGCCTTTGGCCGCGCTTCATGCACGCACGTACGCTCATGGTGGGATGCGCTGCCGGCGAAGGCCACCTTGACGGCGATGAATCATCTCAGTTCGCAAATGCCGAATTGCTGGCGCGCTCACTGCCGCAGATAGCCGGTGAATTAAACTGCGCGATGATTGTTCTCAAGGAATTCCCCGCCAGATACCGCGCGCCGCTGCAATGCTTGCGCCAGGCCGGCTTCGCCCGCGTGCCCAGCATGCCGATGACCACGCTCAGCATCGATTACAAGGATTTTGAGGACTATCTATCCAATAAGCTCAGCCCGGGTACACGCGAAACACTTCGGCGAAAGTTGCGCGCTGCCGGGCGCGTACTGCCGCCGATCACTATGAGCGTCGTGGACGACGTGACCGCGGTCATCGACAAAGTCTATCCGCTTTACGAAAAGGTCTTCGAACGCTCGCCGCTACAGTTCGAGAAACTCACCAGAGAATTTTTGTGCGAAATCGGGCAACGTATGCCTGATAAGGTTCGGTTTTTCATTTGGCGCCAGGATTCCAGTATCATCGCCTTCGCCTTATGCATGGCGCAGGACGACGGCATCTGGCACGAATATGTGGGATTTGATTATTCCGTCGCGTTCAAGCTTTACCTCTACTATCGGGTGTTTCACGACATCATCGAGTGGGCCATTGCTAACGGATACAAACGTTTTTACAGCGGCAGCCTCAATTACGATCCGAAGTGGCATCTGCGCCAGTCGCTCTACCCGGTCGATCTCTACGTGCGGCATACCTCCGATCCGATCAACGCTCTCTTGAGACGGCTGCTTCCCCTGATGGAGCCGACGCGTTCCGACCCGATCCTTCCGAATTTCCACAATTACAGAGAATTGTGGGAGTAAGGACGCTCACCGGCTTTTCCAGATCGAGGCGTTCCCTGCATGCCCGGAACTAGAAGTCGCAGGTGCCGTTATCATGCTAGGCGGCATCCACCGCGTTGCGGAGGCAGGAGCGCCAAAACGGCTGCCGGGGGCCAGAGAAATTAACATGGACAGCGCGCTATCATTCGCGCGTTTCATGCTGGTAAGGTCGGCTGCCAAAAGATGCCAATCCAATAATCGTTCCTATCAGCAGGAAAACCATGATGAGCTTGGAGTTTTCAATGACGAAGGCGAACACGGAGTCACTCACATTGTTCCCGCGCAACATGTCCTTCACATTTTCTTTCACCGAGTGTCGGCAGGAAAATACCGGTTCGTTTGCTAGACAGATGTGAGCTGCGTCACAGACAACTTTTCCCTTTTCATCCAGGCTGCAAGCGTGAAGTCGTTTCCTCCCCTCTTCACCCCCGCCGGCCTTCTGGCGGGGTTTTTTTATTCCGAAAAATGCAGTCCGCCACGCCATGCCTTCCGGTCGGTTAAGGCCATCGACCAAAAATCCAATGTGGCCTTGCCCGGCGCTGCTTCGAGGGCTCAATCCACTGGTGATGGGGCGCACTAGGTAAGCGTTTTGGACGCTTTTGAACACAGGGGGCGTCTCCTCGGTGTGCCATGAAGTCATAAGGGCAGGCACCGCACCGGGAGTACTATCCTGCTACTGTCGCAATGCGCAGACTCAAGGCTGAGGCCGCAGCGCAGAAGCTTGCCGAGGAAGAGGCCAAGCTGAAAGCGAAACTCGAGGCGGTGGCAAAGTCGCAACAGGCGCCGATCGTGGTTGCTTCCGCACCCAGCGCAGCCGAGGCAGCACGGAGCGCG
>DASSLE010000407.1:0-2474 GCA_035689725.1 Pseudolabrys sp. | reverse complement strand
AGTAAAACCCTATACCTTCAATGCGCAGCCATTTCTTGCCGACAAGAATTCGGCATTGCAAGGCTATGTCACGTCAGAGCCTTTTGCGGTTGAGCGTCAGGGCGGGTTCAAGCCGGTGGTATTTCTACTCGCCGATTATGGTTTCGATGCCTATTCGACGCTGATTGAAACGCGGCGAGACTTGGTGGAGAAGCGCCCCGATCTGGTGCAGCGTTTCGTCGATGCATCGGCAGTCGGCTGGTATCACTACATCTACGGAGATAGCCAGCCGGGAAATGATCTGATCAAGAAACAAAATCCGGAAATGACCGATGCGCTGTTGGCTTACTCAGTCGCGAAAATGAAAGAGTATGGTATCGTCGATTCCGGGGATTCGATTAAGCTCGGTATCGGCGCCATGACGGACGCCCACTGGAAGAGCTTCTTCGAGAAGATGGTGCGCGCCGGTGTGGTCAAGGCGGGGATCGACTACAGGCGCGCCTATACTCTGCAATTCGTCAACAAAGGCGTCGGCGTCGACTTGCGGCCGAAGAATTAATACGGAGCTCCGTCGCAAGCTGCTTACTCCGCCGGAACGGTGGACGCATGAAAGGCCTTTGCAGTCTGTTCCCGCTGCACGACCAGCCAGCCGAATAGCAACATCGCAGCAAAAACGGTCAACGATCCGACCGCAGCGATGGGGTCGCCGATGTCGTGCCCGGTATGGATGAGGCCGACGCCGATCGTCAGTATCACCGTGCCGATGATCCATATGACGACCTGTACGAGGGCGGTCCGGCTGCGGTCGGTAGCCGGATGTAAGTGATAGAAGACCCCAAACAGGAATAGCGAAACCCAGCCAAGCAAGTTCAGATGTGCGTGAGCCGGCATGGCCGAATGGTCGCGCGACACCGCCATGATGATTCCCCAGATCATGCCAGCAGCCACCATCAGAACGGCGGCCGGGAAACTCACTGACGATGCTTTCATGTTTGCTCTCCGCGATTTGCTAGCAAGGATCTTGCAGCCTGTTAATCAATGCACAATTATGTGTAATGAAATGACTGCCCATTGTCAATATGGGGGTACAATAGCGTGCAATGATTCGAAGACGCCGCTACACGCTTAAAAGACGAGCAGAAAATCAGGCGGAGACCCGCCGCCGCATCGTCGAAGCGACCGTTGATCTGCACACCGAGTTGGGGCCGGCACGGACCAGCATCAGCGCTGTCGCCGAGCGAGCGGGTGTGCAGCGGCACACGGTCTATGCGCATTTCCCCACTGAGCGCCAATTGTTTCTCGCCTGTTCAGGCCTGGCGCTTGAGCGCGATCCGCTACCGGATGAACGCGCGTGGCGGCCCCTTGCTGACCCGCGGCAGCGGCTGCGCCGCGGCCTTACCGAGATTTATGCGTGGTATGGCCGCAACGCCCAGCTTGCCAATTGCGTCATGCGCGACGCTGAGGTCAATCCGTTCATCCGCGATATCGTGCGTTTGCGACTGGGCTCGCGGATAGACGCTTATCAGGTTGCGCTAAGCCGGGGGTTGCGGGCGGGACGCGAGCTGAGCGCAGTGCTCGGACTCGCGCTCAGTTTCCACACATGGCGCTCGCTGGTGAAGGAGGGCGGTCTGAGCACCGATGCCGCTGTGGCATTTGTGTTGCGTGCGATACAGTCTGCAGCCGAAAAGCCAAAGCGATCCGCATAGACTGCATGTCAACAAGGCGCGCCCTTGCCCCCTTCGCCGGTAACTGAACGACCACCAGCAGGACTTCCCATTGTCGTTTTGCGCGGCGTCGGCAAGACGTTCGAACGCGGCACCGTTGCGCTCGAGGCGCTGAACCTTGAGGTGCGCGAAGGCGAATTCGTATCGCTGCTTGGGCCTTCGGGCTGTGGCAAGTCGACTGTGTTGCGCATCATCGCCGGCCTAAGTACCGCGTCGGGAGGGTTTGTCGAATGGCCCAACGGTGCCGGCCAGATTAGCTTCGTATTCCAGGAGCCGACGCTGATGCCCTGGACGAATGTCTCCGGCAACGTGCAGCTCCCGCTTAAGCTCGCCAAGGTAGATGAAAAGCTGTCGCATGCGGCCGTCACGCAATCGCTGGAGCGAGTCGGACTGGCAGATTTCACGGACGCTTTCCCGCGCGAGCTTTCCGGAGGAATGAAAATGCGTGCTTCGATTGCGCGCGCGCTAGTGACCGAGCCGCAATTGCTGCTGATGGACGAGCCCTTTGCGGCCCTTGACGAGATTACTCGCTTCAAGCTCAACAACGATCTGCTGGCGGTTTGGCACGAGCTCCGCCGCACGGTGATCTTCGTTACTCATTCGGTATTTGAGTCTGTCTATCTGTCGCAACGCATCGTGGTGATGACGCCGCGCCCAGGTCGGGTCTTTACGGAAATCGCGATCGACGCTCCGTATCCGCGCGACGAGCGTTTCCATACTTCGATCGAATATGGCAGTTTCTGCCGGCAGGTCGCCGAAGCACTTGAGAAG
>DASSLE010000406.1:0-2808 GCA_035689725.1 Pseudolabrys sp. | reverse complement strand
CGCCGACTGTGGCTTGGGCCGATGTAGCGCTGCGGCAGATGAAACAGTTCAGCGAACCAGGCTATTCCGCCAGCATCCGTCAGCCGATCCTAATGGTGGCGGCTGGTCGCGATGAAGTTGTGTCTACGCCGGCGATCGAATTCTTTGGCCAGAATCTGCTTGCCGGCCGGCATCTTATCCTCGCCGGCGCCAAGCATGAGATCCTCCAGGAACAAGACCACTATCGCGCGCAATTCTGGGCGGCTTTCGATGCTTTCGTGCCCGGCACGCCGCGGTTTTGATCGAGCGGCGTTATTTTTTCGCGAGTATTTCCAATGCCGCCGCATGCACGCGTTTGTCGCCCGCAACAATGATGCGGCCGCCGCCCTGTGCCGGGCCGTTCTCCCACGTCGTGATGATGCCCCCGGCACCAGCGACGATTGGTATGATTGCGACGATGTCGTAGGGCTTGATCTCGGTTTCAATGATCAGATCGATCAGTCCCGCCGCCAGCATGCAATAGGCGTAGCAATCGCCGCCGTAGCGCGAGAGCTTCACCTTGTCCTCCAGGTCCCCGAAGGCCGCTCGGTCGTCGCGATTCATCAGCAGCGGGCTTGTCGTGAACATCAGCGCGTCGTCGATGCTCGTGCATTCTCGCACATGCAAATCGCGGTTGCCGGCCAGGCCTCGATAGCTTGCGGCGCCGCCGTCCCCGGAAAAGCGCTCGCGCGTGAATGGCTGGTGCATCATACCGAACACCGGCTCGCCAAAACGCATCAGGCCGATCAGCGTGCCCCAGGCTAGCATGCCGGAAATGAACGACTTGGTGCCATCGATCGGGTCGAGCACCCACACATATTCGGCGTCGGTGCGTTCTGAGCCATATTCTTCGCCTAGGATTCCGTGATCAGGAAACTGCTTGCGGATGAGCCCGCGCATGGTCTGCTCCGCCGCTCGATCTGCTGCAGTGACAGGATCAAATCCGCCGACTTTCTTGTTTTCGACTGCCAGCGCCGTACGAAAGAAAGGCAGGATGGTGTCGCCGGATGCGGTGGCGAGCTGATCGACAAAGCTGCTGAAGTCGATGGCCGTCATGCTGCCTGCCTACTTCAGCTTCGGCTGTTGGAGGCTTGGCTTGGCAGCAACCGCGCGCCGCAACAACCCGCGTCCTGGGACAGGCAAATTGTCGAGGCTAACCAGCCGGGTTTGTGCCGCATCGCGGGTTTCCGAGCGGGACAGCATAGACATGCTTGTACCGGCCAACCCGGGTTCCCAGCCATGCAGAAATAGCATAGGAAATAAACCTTTGAACCTTGATTTTTGTGCGTCGCGGTGTAACTTATTGCAGTGCGGTAGCGAGAGCTACCGCTGCCCTCCTTGGGCGTTTCCTCCCTAGACTTGGGCCGCTCGCACCCGCTAGCGGCCCTTTTTTTATGCAGGCCCAGCTATTCGGCAGCGGCCCGGTACGGCCGCAGCTGCTCCAACGGAATTTCGCCCAGACGCCTAGCCAATGTCTCCATATCGGCGGCCAGGCGATTGAATGTCGACGAGCGCTGATAACGGCGCTCATCCATATAAAGGGCGCGGTTGATCTCAAGCTGGATGGCATGCAGTCCCGCAGCCGGATTGCCGTAATGCTCGGTGATGAAGCCGCCAGCGTATGGCTTGTTGCGGCTGACCGTGTATCCGAGCGCCCGCAGCGTCTTTTCGACGGTCTCTGCCACGACGCCAACGCAGCTCGTGCCGTAGCGGTCACCCAACACAAATTCCGGCCGCGGCCGTTCATCCCTATGGCCGGCGGTCGACGGCATGGAATGGCAATCGATCAACACAGCGGCGCCAAACTCCCGATGCAAGTGGGTAAACAGGCGGCGCAGGGCGCGGTGGTAGGGCTTGTAAAGGCTCTCGATTCGGCGAAGCGCATCGTCAACCGGGATCCGCTGGTCGTAGATTTCCTGTGCGTCGCCGACCACTCGGGCCACGGTTCCCAAGCCGCCCGCCACCCGCATCGACCGAGTATTGGCGAAAGAAGGTAGGCGGCCTTCGAACATACGCGGATCGAGCTCGTAGGGCTCGCGGTTTACGTCCACGAAGCAGCGCGGAAAATGCGCGCGCATGAGCGGAAACCCGCAGCGGACGACGCCGGCGATTAGCTCGTCGACAAAACTGTCTTCCGAGCGGCGGAGCGTGGCGATATCGAGCCGGCAAGCCGCCAAGAAATTGCGCGGATAGGTCGAGCCGCTGTGCGGGGAATTGAACAGCACCGGCCCCTGGCCCGCCCTGGGCTCCAGGACTTCGAACGGTGGATCGAGGTCGTCGCGGATTTCACTCATGAAAGGCCATAGGAAGTACTGGATACCCTTGTGGTTGGATGGACATTAACACCTCATTATACCGTCTATTGTTCATGGCTGCTCCACAAAGCCAAGTCATGCTTTTGGTTCACTCGTTGTTTACCGGGCATAAGTCTTAATCGGGCGGCTGAGGCGGCCTCAAGGCCGGACGGGGTGTTGAGTGGTTATGTCCAAAATCCTGCTGGCTGAAGACGATACCGACATGCGGCGCTTTCTCGTCAAGGCGTTGCAGAATGCCGGATTCGAGGTGACCTCCTATGACAACGGCCTCTCGGCCTATCACCGGCTGCGTGAGGAACCATTCGAGCTGCTGCTCACCGATATAGTGATGCCGGAAATGGATGGTATCGAGCTCGCCCGACGTGCCGCCGAACTCGACCCCGACATCAAGATCATGTTCATCACCGGTTTCGCCGCAGTTGCGCTCAATGCCGATTCCAATGCACCCAAGCATGCCAAGGTATTGTCAAAGCCG
>DASSLE010000405.1:0-2557 GCA_035689725.1 Pseudolabrys sp. | reverse complement strand
CGGACGTGAGAGAACTCGCGCGCGCTCACACGGCGTCAGCAATGAATGCCCTGGTTCAAATCGTTGAAGATGAGAACGCACCATCGGCGGCTCGCGTAGCGGCAGCAAATAGCCTTCTGGATCGCGCGTACGGAAAACGGGAAGCAAAAATAGATGCGAGTATTTCCCGCCACGCTGTCATCCGCAGTCCTGAACTTGCGCGTCGGTGGAGGAATGGCAGGCCAAATACTGCCCCCTCTCTAACTGATGTCCGATTTCGGGGGTAAAGCGGACATGGCGTGGACATGTCGCAATGTCCCCTTATGACCCAAACCGGACATTGCGTGGATGGCCCGCCCCGCGGGTACTTCCAGTGAAAAAGTGCGAGGCCGAACGGCCCCGCACCTGACTTGTCTTGCAAGTTGCCGATTACGCCTATTTCGCCTCCGGCCCCCAGATTTTCATCTTGTACGTCTCCGGCATCAAGAACAGGCTGAGCACCAAGCATATCGCCGGAACAGCAATCGGGTAGATCAGTGCATAAGCGAGACTACCCGTTGCTGTGAACGCCGCCGTGGTGATGAATGGCACCAGTCCGCCGCCCCAGCCGTTGCCGATCATATACGGCATGGATACCGACGTGTAGCGGATCCGGCCGGGGAAAAATTCCGCGAGGAACGCGCCGATTGGTCCGTAGACCATTCCCACATAGCAGACGAGAATGGCGACGATGAGGATCGCAATCGGCATGTTGATATGGCCCGGCTGCGTGACGGATCCGAGCCACGTATACAGCGGATAGTAAGTGACCGCCGCCAGAAAGAACCCGCCCAAAATCACCGGTTTGCGGCCGATATGATCAGACAGCCAGCCGAAGAAGATGAGTGACGGGGTCCCAATGATCAGTCCGATTCCCACAATATAGGCGGTGGTCAGCGTGTCCACCTTGGAAACCGTCTGCAGGTAGAACAGCGCCCAGAACTGGCTGCTGTACCAGACCACGCCCTCGCCCAATACGACAATGGTCGCGATCACCACGTACTTGAGATTGGCGGGATTGAGGAAAGCCTCTCGCCATGGATTCGTGCTCGTTTGCCCCTTGGCCTTGATCTCCGCATAGACCGGCGACTCCTCGAAGTTGGCCCTCATCCAGAGGGTGACGAACACCAGCAGGAAGGAGCACAAGAACGGAATGCGCCACGCCCAGGCATTGAATGCGGCCTCACCGAAGTAGGTGCGGGTCGCGATGATAATGACGAGCGACAGCACGATGCCAAGGGTCGGTGAGGTCTGCAACCAGCCGGTATAGTAACCGCGGCGTTCGTCCGACACGTGCTCGGCGACATAGGTGATGGCGCCGCCGTATGAGCCGCCCAGGCAAAGCCCCTGGATCATGCGCAAGCAGAACAGGATGATCGCAGCGGCCAAGCCGATCTGTTCGAAGGTCGGGATCAACCCGATCGCCCCGGTGCCCAGGGCCATGCCGGCGAGCGTCATGAGGAACGTATATTTGCGGCCGACGCGGTCTCCCAGCCAGCCGAACACGAACGCCCCCAACGGACGGACCAGGAACCCGGCGGTGAACAGCGCGATCGTACTGAGCAGGGCGGCAACGGGGTGGCTCTTTTCGAAGAATTTGACCGACAAGATTGTGGCCAAGCTCCCGAAAATGTAGAAGTCATACCACTCGATAACGTTTCCCGCGGCCGCGGCAGTGATCACGGTCCGAAAGTTCTTCGGAACTCGAGCCGTCTGAGCCATAGCCATTTGAGCCATGTTATTCTCCTCCTCTGTTGTCGGAGGAACAAATTCCAGCGCGGAAGTCCATCGGGATTTCACGCGTCATCTTGCCCCCCGGCGTCTCAGCGTCTTGCGGCTGCGCGAGTTTATACCGCGGGGCCGCGTGCCATTAAAATTCGTCGGCGTCTATCGAATAAAATTGGCGCTGCTGTTTGGATCGAATGCTATTTGACGCCTTAAATTATGTCACGGCGTCATTCGTCTTAGACAAAAGGTTATATGTGGCCATCTAAACCATTGTTATATCTAATTTATATAGAACAATTACACGAAAAGCCGTGAAAGCTACTCGCGTATTCGGGCGTCCGTTACCTATCATTTCAGCCAGGCATTGTTTTACCTCGGCAGGAATTAAAGGATGCCGTCGTCCGGCTCACGTCGAATCCAACGAGTCCAACGAGCGAGTTTGCCGCAGACAACTCGCAAGACGATTCATCGCCGATATCGCGTGAGCCACTCTGCTCTGAGGAATGATCGGGAACGTTGCATCGAAGCGTTGAAACGACTTGCTGCGAGCCGTGGCACGAACTGCTACTTCGACAAAGCAATGATACTGCTTACGCGGCATTGGGGAGAAACACGCTGGAGTAGCCGTGCCGAGCTATTGCATGCTGTTGACTTCCTCATTGGCATTGGTTCGCGCGGATTCCCGCCAGCGGACCGGAACACGCCAACCTAGCCAATTTCCGCTATTTGCACTTAACGGACAATCAGACTGCGCTGACGTTTGTCCGCTTTTGGACCAATAGCGGGCAAAGTCGGATTTTGGGTCGGGATA
>DASSLE010000404.1:0-9215 GCA_035689725.1 Pseudolabrys sp. | reverse complement strand
TTTCTTCTGGCACCTCGCCTATGTGACCTTCCGCATCGGACGCAGTTGGAAGACCTTCCGCTGGTTTGGCCCAGATTCGATGATTCCAAGCTGGTCCGACTTCAAGGACGCCATTGGCATGTTCAAATGGTTCTTTGGTCTGGCGCCCAAGCCACAGCTCGACCGCTGGACCTACTGGGAGAAATTCGATTACTGGGCGCCGTTCTGGGGCGTCGCTATCATCGGCGCCAGCGGCGCCATGCTGTGGTTCAAGGGGCTCACCGCCACCTACCTGCCGGGCTGGGTGTTCAATGTCGCCACCATCTTCCACGGCGAGGAAGCGGTTCTGGCTGCTGGGTTCCTGTTCACCGTGCACTTCTTCAACAACCACTGGCGGCCCGACAAATTCCCGCTCGACATCCTCATGTTCACGGGCGTGATGCCGCTCGAGGAGTTCAAGCGCGAGCATCTTATCGAGTATAATCGCCTGGCCGCGAGCGGGGAGCTATCGAAGTATCTGGTCGATGCGCCATCACAGCCGATGACGCGCGCCTCCAAGATCTTGGGCTTTACGCTGATGGCCTGTGGCCTGCTGCTGCTCGCCATGGTGATTAACGGCTTCACCCACCATCTGCTTGTTGGCTAATGGTGCCGCGAAAAGCGATAACACCGTATCAAAGCTGGGGCTTCCCATGAAACATCTGCTACTCGCCACGTTCTTGTCGGTTGCCCTGATTGGCTGCTCGGACCAAGGCGGCCCCGAAAAACAAAGTGCGGCGGACATTAGTGCGGGCAGGGTCGTGGCCGATAAGGAGTGCAAAGGCTGTCATGGTCTCGACGGTAAGGGGGGCGCTGCCGGCATTCCGAACTTAGCCGGGCAGCGCCAGCGCTATATCATGGCTGCGCTGCAGGAATACAAGGAAGGCAAGCGCGTCCACGCCGCCTTGCGTGCAATCGCCGCCGATCTAAACGAGGACCAGACCCGGGGTGTTGCCGCCTTTTACGCGAGCTTGCCCCCGATTCCGGCGGTGAAAACACATGTTTTCTCTCCTTACGAGAATGGCATGGCGGTGGCGGCGGAATGCGCGAGCTGTCATGGCGCAGATGGCAACAGCACGACCCCTGGCACACCCAGCCTCGCAGGACAGCAGCCGCTCTATTTCGTTGCGGCGACGCAAGAGTATCTGACCGGCGCGCGCAAGTCGGCGCCGATGGATCCGATGCTACGCAAAATGAGCGCGCTCGATACTGAAAGCGCGGCGATGTTCTTCGCGTCGCAGGCGCCAGCGCAGCGAAGCGCGCCACCGGTCGGCGATGCGGCAGCCGGCGAACCCAAGACCGCCGTATGCGGCGGTTGCCACGGGTCGCATGGCGTGAGTACGGACTCAGCAACGCCGAGCCTCGCCGGCCAGGATCCGCAATACCTGACGCAAGCGATCAAGGCCTACCGTACTACGCGCAAGCATGCACTCATGTCGCGCTTGGTTTCTGAACTAAGCGATCGGGATATCGACAATATTGTCGCGTTTTACACGACGCAGAAATCAAAGCCCGCGGAAAGCGGACAAACGCTGATCAAGGACATTACTGACAAGTGCAATCGATGCCATGCGGGCAACATCAACAATCCCGCGCTGGCGATCCCGATCATCAACGGGCAGGACAAGGATTATCTCGTTCTCGCATTGCGGGCCTATCGCGACGGCAAGCGTGGAAACTCGATGATGCACAATATGAGCGTGCCCTACAGCGATTCTATCATCGAGAGTATCGCGTCATATTACGCGAACCTGCCAGCGAAGTAGACACAAAGAGCGACTGCGACCGGGGCAATCTTGCTGTACTTTGTTGACAAGGGCGCGGAGGTGAAACGTGTTGGCAACGTCAATATGAAGAAAACACAGATCGAGCGGATGTTAATGAAACGAAGCGTGCCTTCTCTTTTCCTGATCTGTTTTGCTGCCGGCGCAATGATCGTGGATTATTATCCGCCTGCGGCCGCTCAACCTGTCGCCGCCTCGGGCGGTGCTAATGATCTTCGCCCTCTATACGCCATGCCGGATGAGGTCGCCGAAGGGAAACGGCTCGTGCAAAATTCCTGCGCCGGCTGCCATGGCGCCAATGGTATCAGTACCAATCCCGGCGTCCCCAACCTTGCGGGCCAGCGCGGGGCATATCTCTATTTGGAGCTGAAGGCGTACCAATCCGGTGCCCGCGGCGATAGTGCCATGAACAACGCCGTCAAGTTCCTGAGCGATGATGCGCTCGTCAAAGTGGCGGCCTATTTCGCTAGCCTCGATCCTCCGGCGGCGCCAACCGCAGCTGCCCCAACTGTCAATATCGATCCAGTGCAAGCTGGCAAGACCGTAGCGGTGGCGGCCTGCGCTGGCTGCCACGGCAACACCGGCGTCACCGAGATTCCGGGCATCCCGAGTCTGATCGGGCTCGACCCGAAATATCTGGTCGACGCGATGAAGGCGTATAAGAACGACCAGCGCAAAAACGACACGATGAAAGCGATGCTGGCGTCGGTAAGCGACATGGCGATCAACAATCTTGCACTTTTCTATGCGCTGCAGCAGCCGGCACGCGCCAAGACACCGGCCGCCGGCGATCAGGCCGCCGGCAAGGCTGCCGCGGCCAGCTGCGGCGGATGTCACGGCGAACTCGGCGTGAGCGGAAGTCCGGCGACACCGAGTCTAGCTGGACAGGACTCCCAGTACCTTGCAGCTGCGCTGCAAGCCTACAAGAGTGGTTCGCGCGCTGACGAGACAATGAAAGGTATGGTCGCATCGCTCGACGACAATGTGATGAAGAACCTGTCGGCCTTTTACGCAGCGCAGGAACCGAAGGCGCCGAACGTGCGCAAGCCGCTAACGACGGAGGAATGGACCCAACGATGCGATCGTTGCCACGGCCTCAACGGCAACAGCACCGATCCGCGATTGCCGGCGCTGGCAGGACAGCGCGTAGACTATCTGGAGAAGGTGCTGCATGATTATCGAACGGGCGCGCGTAAGAGCCCACAAATGGCCGCAATGGCCGATGTGCTGACCGAGCAAGATATCGAAGGCCTTGCGGCCCATTATGCGCACCAGAAAGCGCGCTCCGTCGTGTTCGTGCCTCTGCCAAGCAAGTGAAGTGGAGGAACCAATGGAATCGACGATGAGTGATCTTCCACTGCACCGGCATTACCTTCATTATTCGGAGTTGCCGTATAGCCAGCGCGTTCTCTATACAGCGACGCTTCTCATCCTCGGCATGGGCTATTTGTTCGCCTTGCTTAACCTGTATTTCACATACGCCGGACGGGCGGGGGGAAATCCAGTTTTGCTAACGTATGAGGATATCGTCGTCGCCTATTCCGGCAGCGGCAAAGGCTCGCGACTGGAAGCGGCCTTGCGCGGACCGATGTCGACCATGTTGCCGGCGGACGAGCGCAATGCCGTACTCACGTGGGCGGCCGAAGGTACCGGACGTCCGGTATACGAAAAAACGGTCGCACCGCTGCTCGAGAAACGGTGCTCGGCCTGCCATGACGGCAGCAACCCGCATCTGCCGAATCTAATTGGATTCGATAATCTGAAGAAAGTGACCGAGAAGGATACTGGCGCCAATATCGCCACTTTAGTCCGCGTGTCGCACATTCACCTGTTCGGGTTGACCTTCATTTTCTTCATTGTCGGGCTCATGTTCAGTCACGCCTATTTGCGACCGGTATGGCTGAAATGTACCATCGTCGCATTACCCTTCTTCGCGATCGTGTGCGATGTGAGTTCTTGGTATTTTACCAAGCTCTATCATCCATTTGCTTGGGTGGTTATCGCGGCCGGTGGCCTGATGGGAATGTGTTTTGCCTTCATGTGGCTGGTAACGATGTATCAGCTGTGGTTTTCCCCACCTCCGCCAATGGTCAGGGAAAGAGAGCGCGTCGATATTCCGGTTATTGGCTGAGGCCGCGCCAACAAGAGACGTAGTCGCTTCTTAATGGTCCAATCTTCACTCGGATTGGGTTGTGAAAGATTAGGACGGCGCCGCTCATGGGCAATCGAATTATTCATCACATCCCGACCTGAAAACCGGGCGATTTCTCTAACGTCATCGCAATATCAGTCGACTTTGTCGGTCGGGAAAAACCAGGCGAGCGTTTCTGGCCCGCAAAAGACAGGCACATTTGACCTAAATCAAATTGGGCGCGTTCATTCCAATTGATAATTCATTCAAACTATCGCCGTAGCGAATTCGACGGGTTCGTTCACTAAAGCTTTCCTGGCGCCAGAATCGCGCGCACAGAGGCCAATAAAAATTCGGGGTTGCCAGGAAACGCTAAGAGACCGGAAGGCCATGCCGCGCCACATCGTTCGACTCCTTCTCATCATGATCGGTTTCGGTGTGTTGGCGTATGGGGCGAAACAGTTTTTTACAGTCAGTTCATTTTATCAATACGGACACTATCGAGGAAATTCCGTAGCGGACATTGCGTCGGATAAACCGAAGTACAAAGGTACAGCGTATTGCGCATCATGCCATGCGGAACAAATCGCTGCATGGTCCAACGGCGTTCATAACAGGCCTGATATCGGCAAGATCGTCAGATGTGAGGTCTGCCATGGCCCCGCCGGTGAACGCGATGTTCGCGGCATGTTTGAAAATTCGTCGACCGGGCCGGATCATCCGAAAAATCTGAAAATGGTCGTGCCAACCGACACGCGGCAATTGTGCACGCTGTGCCACGAGCGGATGACCGGCAGACCATTGCAACAGCGTCAGGTCGTAGTTGCTGAACATGCAGGCACGCAACAATGCACCGTATGCCACAATCCGCACTCACCGAGGCTCGGTTTGGCATCGCCCGTATCGCTGGCAAAGGCTGGCGATGCGACGGCGGGGCAGGCCAAGGCCGCGGCTTGCGTGGGTTGCCACGGTGCTGAGGGCGTTAGCGTAAACCTCCCTGGCCCTACACTTGCCGGACAGCACGAAGCCTATCTGCTCGAGGCGCTTAAGGCCTACATCACGAGCGAGCGCAGCGATCCGATGATGACCGCGGGCGTTCAAGGGCTGAGCGATGACGATGCTGCAAATATCGCCGCTTATTTTGCTGGCGTGAAATGCGCAAGTTCTTTGGATACGGCAAAGCAAGCCACGTTGCCAGGCAAGGCGACGGCCGCAAAGTGCACAGCCTGCCACGGGACTGATGGAAGCAGCACCAATCCTTCATGGCCGAGTCTCATCGGACAATCCAAAGCTTATCTCGTCAACGCCCTGAAAGCTTACAAGGGTGGCACCCGCAAGAACGGCATGATGGGCGGGGTCGCCAAAGAATTAAGCGACGCGGACATGGAAGACGTGGCGGCGTATTACGCTAAGGCAACTTGCAAGTGAGACACGTTGAAGTTTAGCCAGGAGCACTGCAAAATGGAACAAGAAGAGACGCTCGAGAAACAACAGATAGAGCGCCGCGATTTTCTCAGTTGCCTCGGCAGCGCCATCGCCTGCGGCGCGGCCACGGTAGTGGCGAGCGCTACCGCACCTGCCGCTACTGCCAGCAGCGCAGTGCCCCCTATTCCGAACTACGATTGGAGCAAGCATCAATGGGCATTTGGCGTCGACGCTGAAAAATGCATCGGCTGCTTGCGCTGCGTTGAGGCATGCAAACGGGAAAACAATGTTCTGCCTGACGCCCATCACTTCCGCACTTGGGTCGAGCGCTACGTGACGTTGGAGGGAGAAGAGAAGGCGCGAATCGACAGCCAGGCAGATCCGGTGAACATCGAGGCTTCCGGAGCCGAGGGTCATTATCGATTCGCTAATCGTTACAAGGATGCGAAGGTCGAAAAAGCCTTTTTCGCTCCCAAGCTATGCAATCACTGCACGCATCCGGCCTGCGTGCAAGTGTGCCCGACCGGCGCGACCTACAAGACCGAGGATGGCGTGGTTCTCATCGATCACACCTATTGCATCGGCTGCCAATACTGCGTGCAGGCCTGTCCTTATGGCGCGCGTTATTTCAATGAGGAGAAGGGCGTAACAGACAAATGCACTTGGTGCTATCACCGCATCACTAAGGGCTTGCAGCCTGCTTGCGTGGAGGTTTGCCCGGTTGGTGCGCGTATCTTCGGCGACCGCAATGACAAACAAAGTCTGATCAGCCAATTCATCCAAAACCATCGTGTGCAAGTGCTCAGACCCGAGACCGGCAATGCTCCGAATGTCTTCTATGTCGGCATAGATAAGGACGTGAGCTAATGGATACCCTAATTCACGCCTCGCCGTTCACTGGTTACGTTTACCCCAATGAAACGATTATCCCGTGGACTGTATTAATCGTGGTTTATCCCTATCTGACGGGATTGGTCGCCGGCGCCTTCACTATTTCAAGTTTGTACCAAGTGTTTGGCTTCAAGCAGTTGAGGCCGGTAGCGCATTTTGCGCTGCTTATATCGTTATGTTGTATGGTCACCGTTCCTTTGCCCTTGCTTTTGCATCTTGGGCATCCCGAGCGTGCGTTCAATGCAATGATAACTCCGCACGCAACATCCGCCTTTGCGATCTTTGGATATGCGGCTGGTTTCTACGTAATTCTACTGGTCCTGGAGACTTGGTTTGTATTCCGACCTCACATCGTGCAGCAGGCGCAGCAACAGACAGGGCCATTACGGGTGCTTTACCGCATCTTATCGCTCGGGTCCATTGACGTGTCCGACAAGGCAATGAATTACGACCGAAAATGGCTGTTCGCTTTGGCGATCATCGGCATTCCAGGCGCGCATGGTTTGCATGGCTATGTTGGATTTGTGTTCGGTTCTTTGAAGTCGCGTGAGTGGTGGTCCTCCGATCTTATGCCGGTTATTTTTCTATTTTCGGCAATCATCTCCGGTACCGCGTTAGTCATCATTCTCTATGTTTTGTCTTGCCAGCTACGCAAAGTATCAGTTGATCTATCGTGCTTGAAGATCATGGCTTATGCGCTGTGGGGCTTCATGATGTTCACGCTGTTAATAGAAGGGGTAGAATTCCTCAGCTTGGTTTATCGTGGCCGGGAAGGCGTTGAGGTGATTATGGAGTTTGTCAAAGGGCCACTTATCGTTCCCTTTTTCATTTTACAATTTGGCGTTGGTTCCGTTCTGCCGCTCGCCGTAATCACGTTTATGATTTGGCGCGGCACCAGTGGAACCGCGCTGGTCGTCGGAATTACCAGCAGCGCGGTCCTTGTTCTGCTCGCGGTGTTGATGATGCGCTATAACGTCGTCATTGGCGGACAAGAAATCTCGAAGACGGCGAAAGGATTGCTCGCTTATCATCCACCTATTTTCAGCCGGGAAGGTTTATTGGCGGCAGGAATCGTGTTAATCGTTCCGATGATCTTGTTGTCTGTGCTGGTCCGCTTATTTCCGCCTTGGCACGATGCAACCCAGGCAGCATGAGCGGCCATAGCGGGCAGGGGTGGTTCACCATAGCGCTTGAGGTTGTGCAAGAGCGCGCGCGTGGGGGCCTGTAAATCGATCAGTTACGCGGCTGCAATTCCGCGATGCGGGCGGCGAATTCGTCGACCGCCGGCCAAGACGTATATTCGATGCTAGTGTTCGGGTCGGTCGGTCCCCGCGTTAGCAGCATGATGAAGCGGATGATCTGCCGATCCAGCCAACTGTAGTGTCGATAGTCGAGCCGCCCGGCAAAGGCGACGGCTACAGCGGGCGCGAGGCGATGGCGCGCTATGATCTTGCGCAGGTAAGCATTGCCGGTCGCTGTCGCCTTGGCTGGTTTGCGCGCGGTGAGATTGACCGACGCCAATGCCAGCGGCGGCGGCGAAGCCAGCGATCGGTAAGCCGCAAGAAAACGATCCGCCTCCGGTAAGTGCTTGCCATAACGCACGGCAGCCACAAGTACGACTACCGAAGCCACGGCTAGATCCGCCGGCGCCGGCGGAGTCATCGCGAGGCCCTGCGGCGGGGCGAGCGTTTCGCTCTCTGCCAGACGGCCGAAAATGTGCTCAGCAATGCGTCGCGATTGTCCATCGCGCGTCGCATAATAAAGTGCAACCCCACGGGGGCGGTTAAGCATCGGCATCGAGCGCCCTGACGGACTGCTTGCGATGATGGCCCGCATAGGCCTTAGATCACGTACTCAGTATACATGGAAGCCGGCTTTATTGAGAGGGCAACTCAATCATGATAAAAATTGATCGTACACTATCGAATGGGCACGACATCGAACCAAAACTCCAGCGATCAACGCGGCGAGGTCCGTCGACCAGTGGCGTTCATGCTCAGCTGGCAGCGGCCCCGACGCGGTGAAACCGGCCACGCCGTCAGACATCGAACAGCGTCCGACAAACGAACGCGCGACACGATGTGCCGCGCGCTCTAATGTCGCAAGCTGTGGTGCGGATTCATTCAATCCAAAGCGAACAGGCCTTCAACCGCGACGTCCATGTGTTCGCAACTACAGCTTGTTGCCATTCGCCTTGAATTTTTCGCCCGACGCCTTGAGTTTGCCACCGCCCGCTGGATTCACGTGGCAATACCCGCAAGCTTTGCCGGTTTGTTGGGAAAATTGCGCTGTGGCATTGGCCGGCCCGGAGACAGTCACGGCCAACGCACCTGCAACCAAAAGTGCAGCTGATCCGCAAATGATTATGGCCCGTGTCAACTTTACTTTTGCATCCTTCATGCCAGTTTCCTCTCTTTTTCCTCTCGCCTGCAATTACACGGCAGTTTGCCGAGAGCACGCGAATTATTTGCGATGGCGGCAGATTCGACGTTGATCAAAGGGACGAGCTTTTTCGCCCCCTTTCGGCTCCACCCTCAGCTGGAGATCCTCAGCCGATAATTAAACAATTATTGTTGTCCGCCGAGCAACCAAAATCCAGTGCGCCCGACAAGATATTCAAATATCTGAATTATGCGCGTTCGCTTAGCTGGAAGGGCGACTAGCCCCAAAGTGGGTTCAATTAAAAACGGTCATTGAGTGCCAAAAATAGAATAGTACATTAATAGCCCCCGAAATGCAGGGCGCTAGCTAGATGCTGTTGGTAGTCGGGCGATCGGAGCTTGATTAGTAGGTCTCGAGCCTCATGTCTCATGTATAATGCCCACCGACACCTCAAAGAGAAACCGCATGAGCATCTCAGAAGATTTGCTGAAAAAGGAAGATCTTCGTTCGAATCTTTTTGGGGAGATTTGGCGGACCCTGATCCCGGAAGTATTTCGGGACGTGCCGACCTATTACGATCAAGG
>DASSLE010000403.1:0-7302 GCA_035689725.1 Pseudolabrys sp. | reverse complement strand
ACCGCCTTAGCCATCTCGCGCAGCTTGAATTTTTGAATCTTGCCGGTGCTGGTCTTCGGGATCTCGGCGAATACAACATAGCGCGGGCATTTGTACGAAGCCAAATGCTTGCGGCACCATTGCATCAGCTCGTCGGCATTCGCCTGCGCGCCCGGCTTCAATTCGATGAAGGCGCAGGGCGTCTCGCCCCATTTGTCATCGGGCTTCGCCACAACCGCAGCGGTGGCGACGGCAGGATGCTTGTAGAGCGCATCCTCGACTTCGATGGACGAAATATTCTCTCCGCCGGAAATGATGATGTCCTTTGAACGATCCTTGAGCTGGATGTAGCCGTCGGCATGCATGACGCCGAGATCGCCGGTGTGAAACCAGCCGCCGGCGAAGGCCTTCTCTGTAGACGACTTGTTCTTGAGATAGCCTTTCATCACCACATTGCCGCGCATCATCACTTCGCCCAGCGTTTCGCCGTCGCGCGCAACAGGCGTCATGGCCTCGGGATCGAGTACGTCGAGCCCCTCCAATGCACCGTAGCGCACGCCCTGGCGTGCTTTCTTCATCGCCTGCTCAGCGGGCCCAAGCGCGTTCCAGTCGGCATGCCAATCATTGACCACCGCTGGCCCGTAGGATTCGGTCAGGCCGTAAAGGTGCGTGACGTTGAAGCCGGCTTCTTTCATCGATGCGAGAACGGCTTCGGGTGGCGGTGCCGCAGCGGTGAAAAATTCGACCATATGCGGCAGCGGTTTCTTCTCGTTGGCCGGCGCATTGAGCAGCGTCGCCATCACGATCGGCGCGCCGCACAGATGCGTCACTTTATGTTTAGCGATCGCGTCATACATCACCGGCGCGCGCACCGCGCGCAGACACACATGCGTTCCGGCCGCGACCGAAATGGACCACGGGAAGCACCAGCCGTTGCAGTGGAACATCGGCAGCGTCCACAGATAGACTGGATGCTTGCTCATGGCGCAGGTAACTACATTGCCGACCGCGAGCAGATGCGCGCCGCGGTGGTGATAGACCACGCCTTTCGGGTCGCCAGTGGTGCCCGAGGTATAGTTGAGCGCGATCGCATCCCACTCGTCGCCCGGCATTTTCCAGGCGTAGCCGGGATCGCCCTGCGCGACGAACTCCTCGTATTCGATCGTGCCGAGCCGCTCGTCCGCGCCAGTGTATTCGGGGTCGTCGTAATCGATCACCAGCGGCTTTACCTTGCAGAGGCTGAGCGCCTCCTTCATAACCTTCGAATATTCGCGGTCGGTGATCACGACCTTGGCGTCGGCATGGTCGAGCGAGAAGGCGATGATCGGGGCATCGAGTCGCGTGTTGAGCGTGTTGAGCACGGCCTGGCACATCGGCACGCCGTAGTGGCATTCGAGCATCGCCGGCGTGTTGGCGAGGAACGCCGAGACCGTGTCGCCGCGCTTGATCCCCCGCTTTGCTAGTGCCGACGCCAGCTGCCGCGCGCGGGAGTAAAACTCGGCGTAGCTGCGCCGCATAGGTCCGTGGATGATGGCGGTATGCTTGGGGAAGACGGCGGCCGCGCGCTCGAGAAAGCCGAGCGGCGTCAGCGGCTGATAATTGGCCGGATTACGGTCGAGATCGGCATCGTAGGCCGTTTTCGCCATTAGTGCTGTCCCCTCGGCGGCGAGGTTAGCCAAGCAGCGGGCGCTTGTCAGCCGCGCAAAATATCCGTCATGCCGCTGCGCGTCAGCTCGAGCGAAATCAGGAAAAGGATAATCATCGTGACGCGGTAGAACACTGCGGTGGGCGTGATACGCACGACCCAGAAGCCGATCTGGTTGGTAATGATCGCGAGCGGTAGCAGCACCAGCGAGGTCGCGAACCCTTTTGTCGAGAACTGATCCAGGGCAAAATACGGCACCACCTTGAACCAGTTCATGGTCGCAAAGAAAATCGCGCTGGTGCCGACGAAGGTCATCTTCGACAGGTCCTGCGACAGCGCATACATCTGGTAGGGCGGCGCGCCGGCCTGGCAGAGCGTCGAGGTGAAGCCGGAGACCGCGCCCAGGAACACACCGGCGGCGGCGTTAGCATTGCGGGCCTTGCGCGCGACCCGCGCTGGGCCGATCCAGGTATAGAGTACGTATGCTATGGTCGTGACGCCGATGAACACGCGCACTGCCGCGTCGGAAATATATGACGCCAGCACCCAGGCGACCCCGATGCCGATGATGGCGCCGGGGACCGCCACGGCCAGGACCCGACCGTTCCAGTCCTTGCGGTAGACCCACAGCGCGAAGCAGTCCTGCACGATCATGATCGGCAGCATGATGGCGGCCGCTTCCAGCGGCGGCATTACCAGCGCCAGCATGGGCGTGGCCATTTGTCCCACGCCCGCAAAGCCGCCCTTGGACAGACCGAGCGCGATCACGGCCGGCACGGCCAGCACGTAGAACAGGGGGTCGGTGATGGCGGTCACGAAGGAACGCTAGCCGGGCTGGCGAGGGCGGGCTTTGCGGAGGATCAAAGCGGGGCTGGCGCACCTGGGCCAGCTTGTTTGCGCGTGGCCGACGTTCCACAATTGCGGCCTATCTCCGTCATCCTGAGGTGCAAGCGCGAAGCGCGAGCCTCGAAGGATCACGGCGTGGCATTCTTTACCCGCCAGTCTTCGAGGCCCGCCTGGCGGCGAGCACCTCAGGGTGACGGTGAAAGGGAGGAGACGTCAGATGGACGCCCGTACCAGCCGCTATCACGACGTCTATGCGCACTGGCAGCGCAGCCCCGAGGTCTTTTGGGCGGAAGCTGCCGCGGAGATCGACTGGTACGAAAAGCCGAAGAAGGTCTTCGATCCGCATGCCGGCATCTATGGCCGCTGGTTTGTCGGCGCCACCTGCAACACCTGCTACAACGCGCTCGATCGCCACGTGCTCGCCGGCCGCAACGATCAGCCGGCGTTGATCTACGATTCACCTATCACCAACACCGCGAAGACCTTCACCTACGGGCGCATGCTGTCCGAGGTGCAATTGCTCGGCGCCATGCTGCGCGACTTCGGCGTCGAAAAGGGCGACCGCGTCATCATCTACATGCCGATGGTACCGGAGGCAGTGTTCGCCATGCTCGCATGCGCGCGCATTGGCGCGATTCATTCGGTGGTGTTCGGCGGATTTGCCGCGAAGGAGCTTGCCACCCGCATCGACGATGCCAGGCCGAAGGTGATCCTCTCTGCGAGCTGCGGTATCGAGGGCGCGCGCGTCATCCCCTATAAGCCGCTGCTCGACGAGGCGATCAACCTCGCGAAGCACAAGCCGCAGGCCTGCATGATCCTACAGCGCCCGCAATGCGAGGCGCCGCTCACCGCCGGCCGCGACCATGACTGGCGCAAAGTTTGGGAGAACGCGGTCAACTACGCCAAGACCAGCGAATGCGTGCCGGTCGCCGCCACCGACCCGCTCTACATCTTGTACACGTCGGGTACGACGGGAATTCCGAAAGGCGTGGTGCGCGACAATGGCGGCCACATGGTCGCGCTCAAATGGTCAATGCAGAATCTCTATGGTGTGTCATCAGGCGAGGTGTGGTGGTCGGGCTCTGATGTCGGCTGGGTGGTCGGCCACTCCTACATTGTCTATGCGCCGTTGTTCCACGGCTGCACCTCGATTCTCTATGAAGGCAAGCCGGTCGGCACGCCCGACGCCGGCGCGTTCTGGCGCGTGATTTCCCAGCACGGCGTAGTGGCGTTGTTCACTGCGCCCACGGCCTTCCGCGCCATCAGGAAGGAAGACCCCAAGGGCGAGTTCATCAAGAAATACGATCTCTCGAAATTCCGTACGCTGTTCCTCGCCGGCGAGCGCGCCGACCCGCCGACCATCCAGTGGGCGGAAGAAGTGCTCAACGTGCCGGTGATCGACCATTGGTGGCAGACCGAAACCGGCTGGTGCATCGCCGGCAATCCGGTCGGCCTTGGAGCGCTCCCGGTGCGCTACGGCTCGGCCTGCGTGCCGATGCCGGGCTATGCCATCGATATCGTCGATGAGGCGAACAAGGTGCAGCCGGTCAACAAGATTGGCTCGATCGTGGTCAAGCTGCCGCTGCCGCCGGCATGCTTTCCAACTCTGTGGCAGCAGGACGCGCGCTTTAAGGAAAGCTACCTGGCGGAATTTCCCGGCTACTACAAGACGGCGGATGCCGGCTACAAGGACGAGGACGGCTACGTCTATGTGATGAGCCGCACTGACGACATCATCAACGTCGCCGGCCACCGGCTGTCCACCGGAGGCATGGAGGAGGTGCTGGCCGCGCATTCGGACGTCGCCGAATGTGCCGTGCTCGGTATCAAGGATGAGCTGAAAGGGGAGGTGCCCTGCGGCTTCATCGTGCTGAAAGCCGGCGTCAACCGCCCGCCGTCGGAGATTGAGAAGGAGATCGTCGCGCTGGTGCGCGAGAAGATCGGTCCGGTGGCTGCATTCAAGTTGGCGATCACGGTCGCGCGCCTGCCCAAGACGCGCTCAGGAAAAATCCTGCGCGGCACCATCAAAAAGATCGCCGACGGTGAGGCATGGACGATGCCGGCAACGATCGATGATCCGGCGATTCTGGATGAGATTAAAGGGGCGATGAAGGAGAAGGGTGTGGGACAATAGTATTGCTCGACGCCTACTTGAGGCTCGATGTCGCATCGGCCATGGCCCGGCACCAACTTGGCGCGTGTGGAACTCGGCGCGAAAGCGGTTGCGGGATACCGCGACGGTAATAACCTGCTCCCCCACACGGCCACGCGTGACAAAACGATCACACGAAAAATCAAAATGAAACGACGTCGCGGTTAACCGTGATCCGGCCACGGTGCCGCCCCGATTGCCTGTCGGATTTCGGCGAACGGGGACCGCAATATGTATTCCATCAGTTCTGCCGGACATTCGCGCGCCGACATTGCGGCAAGCAGAGTCCTTCGTGATGCGTTGTCTGCTCGGCTTCGGAATTTTGCTCGACTGGTTGCCGTCGCTTTGGCAGCGGCAACGCTTGCGGCCTGTGCCCAGTCCTCTGTCACCAATAGATCTGACTTGCGCGCCAATAGTCGACAGGCGGCGCAGGAAGACAATCGTGAAAAGTCAGTCGTGACGAACAGGCGCGTAGTGATCAAGACGATAAAACATACGCCATTCCCAACGGACAGGAATGCAGCCAAGGCGCAGTTTGCTTCGCATGGAATTGCCAGCTTTTACACAGAAGAACAGCTGACCGCGAACGGCGAAAACTTCAATCCGAACGGGCTCACGGCCGCTCACCCGACGTTGCCATTCGGCACCCGGTTGCGCGTTACAAATGTGGCCACAGGACGATCGGTGACGGTCCGCGTTAATGACCGAGGCCCTTATGTTCCGGGACGAATTGTCGACGTCTCCTATTCTGCGGCAGAAACGTTAGGAATCGTCGGACAGGGCGTTGCGAAAGTCAAACTCGACGTAGTTCATTAGCCAGCGGATTCCATTCGCGCAAAAGATTGCGGCTTCAAGAGGTGGATGGCCCCGGGACAAGCCCGGCCATTACGGCTGGCCCAATATATTTGTATCAATCGCCGTTCAAAGCGCGCATAATAATAGAATGCATGGTGATGCAATCGACAGGATGATGACCTATTCCTTCTGGGGGCTGGGATTGATGATCTCGGCCGGAATAGTTCTCGCGGTTTTTATCTGGTGAGCGCGCCGTCGGCGTGGTTCGTGATCGTGCTGTCGCTCTGCCATCGAGGACATCGTAATGGTTACACGCACGAAACGCGTGACGATGACATTTCAGCACCCCTTTTCACTCAAAGGCGTCGACCGGCGCTTGGCGCCCGGCGATTATGAAGTGGTGACGGACGAGGAACTGATCGAGGAATTGTCGTTTCCGGTCTATCGCCGGGTGGCGACGATGATCTTGCTACCAGCGGACGCGCGCCAGTCGTCCATCGAAATGGTGACTGTCGAACCCGCCGATCTTGCTGCCGCCCATGAGCGGGACAGCGCCGCGTCACCGTCGGCAAACCCCGCCACAAAACCGCGCGCGCCATGAAGGGCGGCCTTGATCGGACCGACTTTTCGGTGGTGGTGAAGAACCGCGCCCGCATGCCGAAGCCCTGGCGATGGGAAATCTATCGCGCCGGACGGACAAGCCCGGTCGCGCGTTCGGAGGATTATTTCGAGTTGCGAAGCACGGCGAATCTGGAGGGCAAGGCGGCCCTCGAACAGATGCTGAATAAACTGCGCTTTTAAGATGGCTCTTTCTTTTTCAATAGCGGGTTTTCATCTGGTCTGACGCTCACATTCAGACCGACCCGTCGTCGATCCCATGTTTTAGCTTTATCGCCGCGAAGAACTCCTGCCGCGTTTTGAAGTTCGTCCGGAACACGCCAAGCATGCGGCTTGTCACCATGGTCACGTCCGACCTGTGGACCCCCCGCGTCGTCATGCATTCATGGGCGCCTTCGACGACAACAGCGACTCCCGCCGGTTTGAGCACGCTGTTAAGACACGCGGCGATCTCGGCGGTCATCTTCTCCTGAACTTGCATCCGTTTGGCGTAAACGTCGACCAACCGTACCAGCTTTGAAATGCCGACAACCCGCTTGCGCGGGAGGTAGCCGATATGAACACGGCCAATGATCGGCGCCATGTGATGTTCGCAGTGAGATTCGAAACGGATGTCGCGCAACAGCACCATTTCGTCGTAGCCGGCCACCTCTTCGAAGGTCCGTTGCAGATATTCACGCGGATCGTCGAAATAGCCTGCAAACCATTCTTCATAGGCGCGAACGACGCGGGCTGGTGTGCCCCGAAGTCCCTCCCTGCGCGGATCATCGCCCGCCCATTGAATCAGCGTTCGCACTGCATTCTCGGCCGCGGCGCGCGATGGACGTGCACTCGTGCGGGGTTTCAAACGGCGACTGGATTTCATGTTCGGCTCCCGACCTGGCATGATCGACATATGCCGATCTTATGGCAATCTTAGCGCCGATAGGTGGGAGGGCGCGCTTTGAACGTACGCTGAGGGCATCGGCGCCTGGTTTAATGGCGGAACTTTTGTCCTCGCTTTTTTATCCACAGTGGCGCGGCGGCCATAGGGCGCGTACCGGGGACACCTTATAGTGTTGTTCAAGCGGCTCCTAACGATCGGATGTCTTCTAATGAAAGAACTTGCCTCAATAACAGTCATTTTGGCGACTGCCTTCTTGTGCTCAACTGCTGTCGCCGAAACGTCCGAGGAGCGAAACGCCTGTATCGGCGACGCATTCAGGGTATGCTGGGCGGCCATTCCGAATCGCAATGAGGTGTTTGTCTGTCTGCTGGATAACAGGAG